>JAJYGM010000653.1 GCA_021785095.1 Actinomycetes bacterium | reverse complement strand
GAGGCGGCCATAGCCCACGCCCGCGACCTCTCGACGTCGATGAAGGAGGCGATCGTCGTGGAGCGCTACGGCTTGGTCGACTGGCACTACGTCGACGAGGTCGACGATCGCGCCTGACCGTTTCAGGAGCAGATCCGCCACCTGCCTCGCAGCCGGGATCGCAATCTGGGACGGCGCCAGCGAGGCGGCCGGGTGCAAGGGATCGACAGGTCGCGGTGCGACGCGCGGTGCACTGGCTCACGAGGACTGCCCGAACTCGTCCGACGCGACGCGACGCGACGCGACGCGACGCGACTGGAAACTACGGCTTGTGGCGACGCTCGTGGCTCGGTGACGCCCTCGGGATGGGAACCGCCGCCTTGGGGACACGTCTCAGCCCCAGGATCCGAAGAACGAGAACCCCGGGGCGGCTCGGCTCTCTTGCTCGCTGCGCCGCTTTCGCCTCGCGCTCGTGGCCGCCGGTGACATGGAAGTCCCTGCCCGTGTACCCGCGGTGGTACTTCCACACGAGTGGATCGAATGCGGCGCTCGCCGCCGCCGGGAGGTCCTGTCCGACCGCTCGGCTGGCCGGCAGTCGTCCGCTCGCCGGGACGGCAGTACGATCCGAGACGTGACGACGGTCTGCGCGCACTGCGGGTGCGCGGTGGAGCGCGGCGTTCGTGTCTCCACGTGCGGCGACGAGAGCTGCTGCTGCAGCGCGCTCGCGACCCGCGAAACCTTCGGCCGGATGGCGGCGCAGATCACGGACGCCTTCGAAGCGCGCGACATCGTGTCGTTCGGCGCGTTGCTCGCGGACGATGCCCGGTGGGGGGACGACGACTCGCCCAACAAGTGTCGCAGCCGGCGTGATGTGGTCGCCACCTTCGAGCGCCTGCTCGCCGAAGGAGTCGGCGGCGACGTCGTGGAGACGAAGACTGGACCGGCGGGCGTCTTGTGTCGCCTTCGCATCCGCTGGCCGGATCCCGCTGATCGGCTGAGACGAGACGAGGTTCTCCACCTCTACCGCGTCCGCGATGGCCAGATCGTCGAGATCGAGCCCTACGACGATCGGTCGGCGGCAGAAGCAGCCCTCGCATCCGTCTGACATCGTCCCTGTCGCTTGCCTTGCCACGGCCCGAGGGACCTTTCCGCCCCCGGGGCGCAGCGCCGCCCGCCTTCCCCCCCGTCGACATGTCCGGCGGCCTGTGATGGTGGGCACGCTCCGTATGCCCGGATCGCTCGGGACTCCGGAGCGCGACCACGTCATCGGTGATCGGACGTCGCTCGGGGGCGACGATCGGCGAGGTACTCGTCGGGCATCCCGGGACCGGGACGGACGACGACCTCGGACGCGTCGATGGCTCCACAGTTCGAGCAGGTGAGCTCAGGTCGAACCGAACCCGCGCACTCGGCATGCGTGTAGAGGATGGGCGGTCCGTTCGGGCTCGACCAGCGGTCCCCCCAGGCCGTCAGCGCGATCAGCGCTGGTGCGAGGTCGCGTCCCTTCTCGGTCACCAAGTACTCGTGCAGCGCGGTCCGCTCCGAATGGCGACGGCGCTCCATGATGCCGGCGGCGACGAGCGAGTCGAGCCGAGTCTTCAAGACGTTCGTCGCCACGCCGAGGTTGTGCTGAAAGTCGTTGAAGCGGGTCACGTGGGCAAAGAGCGCATCGCGGACGATCAAGAGGCTCCATCGCTCCCCGACGGCCTCGAGCGCGCGGGCGATCGAGCACACCTGCCTGTCGTACGTGTTCCCCAGCATGTCACCTCATCCCAGAGTGGCCTTGCATGATACAACCTAAACGCCTGGGCTAGCTTGCATCATGCAAGGTATATCCAGGAGGGGCGCCGCCATGGGCGAGAGCGACTTCACCATCAGCTTCACCGTCGACCAAGCTCCCGACGCCGTCTTCGCGGCGATCAACGACGTCCGGGCCTGGTGGTCCGGGAGCCTCGACGGAGAGACGGGCGTGCCGGGCGCCACCTTCAGCTATCGGTACGAAGACGTCCACGTCAGCACGCAGACCGTCTCGGAGCTCGTGCCGGTCCGGCGTGTCGTCTGGCACGTCGACGACGCGAGACTGAGCTTCACCTCGGAACCAGACGAGTGGGTCGGAACCGATATCACGTTCGAGATCCTCCCGCTGGACGCGGCAACCGAAGTGCGCTTCACGCACGTTGGCCTGACACCCAGGAAGGAGTGCTACGAGAAGTGCTCCGGGGCCTGGACCTTCTACGTAAGCAACTCCCTGCGGAGCCTGATCACGACCGGCGTTGGCAGCCCCAACCCTCTCGCATGAGCGCCGCCGGACCACCGTTCGACCCTTCGCGCTCCGAGAGTGGAGCACCGACGGCGCAGCCCGAGCGTCGCCGGGTGCGGCCGGGCGCGAACCGAACGTGACGTGCCGTCGAGGTGACCTGGGCGGAGACTCCGATGTCCTGCAGCGTCTCGCACCCGCTCGAAGGCGCATTTCTCCGAAGGTTCAGCAGGCGTAGTCGCCGTCGTCGGGATGGCCGAACCACTGCGTCACCGTGACGGTGCCCCCGGTGAAGGAGGCCTGCGCACAGTTCGCCTCTGCGCCGGAGAGGGTGCGTGCTCCGGGAATCCAGCTCGGAATCTGGTAGAGCGATCCCGATGCAGAGCTGGTGCCGCCGGTGATGGTCTCCCATTGGCTGGAGGTCGAGTACGCCCCGATGGTGCTCGCTCCGGCAGCCTGAAGCCCCGCGATCATGCCCTGAAGGACGGCGACGTTCATCGTCGTGTTCGACTGCCAGGTGTTCGCCGTCTCCACGTCGAGCCACCACGGATAGCTCTTGGCTGTTCCAGGCACGGTGACCGGGGGTGACTGCCCGCGGATGGCGGACGCGGCTCCACTGAGCCAGGCTGCGTCCTGAGCCGCCTTGTTGTAGCCGTACTGCCAGGCGCAGGCATCGGAGTTCGCGCCGACCGTGTACGAGACGCCTGTGAGCGTGACCGTCGTCGTGGTGCACGCAGTGTACGGGTCGGTGCCCGAGGAAGTCTTGGGCCAGTCGGCGATCACGGTGCCGTTGGAGACGTTCCCCGGATCGGCGGTGTTGACGTACAGCGACGCCTTGGGCTGGCTCGACCCGCCAGTTGCGGAGGCGACGGCCCAGTACAGCTCGCTCTCGGCGTAGCTCGGGTACGACGACGAGGGCCCGAAGCAGGGGTTGAGATCGTTGGCGAGCCCTCCCGTCACACCGACGATGCCGAACGCGGGGCTCGCCGGCAGGCTGCTGCCGCACTGCGGGTAGGAGACGTCGTTGCCGGTGGGCGTGGCTGTCCCACCGCTGCCGCGGCCGCCGTGGCCCGCGGGCTTCGCCGCAACGGCCGGGGTGGCACTGCCGGCGACGAGCACAGCGACGATGACCGCTTGGGCTGCGACTCGAGCAGCACGACGTCCCACAGCTCGCCTGCCCATTCCCTGCGCCTCCTTCGTTCGCGGTGTCGGAATCGTAAGGGATCGGACTCTCTCGGCGCGCTGAATCCAGACCTTTGACACCCCACCCAAGTCGTCGGCGTCGCTCTTCGACATCGACCGCGAGCACGAACGTCCGGCCGGTTGCCGTGCGGAGGGTGCCTGCCCTCGTCGCCGGTGAGGTCGGGACCAGAGAACCCAGAGCGCTCCTCGTCGCACTGCGCCCAGGTGCAGACGGGGATCTGGAAGTCGAGGAGCGCGTCAGGCGTGGTGCGCGCGCGGCCCGTCGGGTCAGGAGGTGACGCGCGGACCGACGGTGCCGTTCCCGGCTCCTTCGGTCAGAACGGGGCTGCGATGATCGTGCTGGGCTGTGGCAGCGCAGCACGAGCGCATCGGCCCACACAAGCGACCCGTGGCCATCGGGTAGCGGTTGGGCAACGAGACCGCTCCGTGCCGGCTCGAGCAAGTGGTGGGTGATCGACCGCCTCGATGACCAGCTCGTCGACGTCGACGAGACCGGGGGACCGGTCAAGGATTGCCGTGCTGCTTGACAAAATGTTCAAGCCAGCAGATAGGACGGCCACGCAGAGATGCGGCACCGGCAGGAGGCGGCACCCGCAGCACCGATGGGGCGCCAAGGGTGCGGGCTCCGGTTCGCACACGAGTATTGCCTGGTCAGCCTGGGAAGTCGTAGGGAGCGTGGTGGCATGTCGAGCTCTGCTGGGAGGGACGTGCCGCCGATGACTGACGTTCGACCCCTCTCACGTGTTCCAGCGCCGATCGATTGACATTTCGTCTGGCGGCGATTGACATTCAGTCCAGGGGCAGACCAAGATTGACCCGTGCGAGCATCGCCTGGGGGGGGCTCGCGCCCGTGAGGGCCGTGGGTTGGCGTCGCGTCCTGTTGCGTTGGTACGCATTACCTGGGTCTCTCCTCGCCGCCCTCCTGCTCGGGGCCGCGATGATGGCAGCCCTCGGCGCCGACCCTTTGACCGGGTACCACGCACTCGTCGTGGGCGCCTTCGGCGGCAGCACAGCGCTCGGGGCCACTGCCGTCCGTGCCGCTCCGCTGCTGCTCGTCGGGATCGGAATCTGCATCGCCTTCCGTGCCAACGTCCTGAACATCGGCGGTGAGGGCCAGCTTGCGCTGGGAGGGCTGGCAAGCACTGCAACGGCTCTCGCCCTCCCGGGCCTGCCGGCGGGGGTGCTCGTCCCCCTCGTCCTTCTTGCCGGCGCCGCCGGGGGAGCTCTGTGGGGCGCCATTCCAGGAGCGCTCAGGGCGTACCTGAACGTGAACGAGATCCTGAGCACGGTCATGCTGAACCTCGTCGCCGTCCAGATCATGAACTACCTGCTGTCCGGCCCGATGGTCGACCGCACTCAGAATTCGACGTTCGGCCTGATTCCAGAAACCCGGGTGTTGCCGCACAGCTCCTGGCTCCCGATCCTCGTGCCGGGCACCCAGCTGCAGGCCGGCGTGATCGTCGCTGTCGTCATGGCGATCGCCGTCTACGTCCTTCTCCGGCGCACCACCTTCGGATTTCGGGTGCGTTCCGTCGGGATCTCGCGCGAAGCGTCCCGCTACGCCGGCATGGCGGTGAAGCGGACGATGACGGCCGCGATGACGCTCAGCGGGGCGATGTGCGGGCTCGGAGGCGCCCTCCTCGTGTTCGGGAGCACATCCCACCGCATGGTGACCGACGGCAGCCTGACGGGCTTCACCGGGTCCGATGGCTTCAACGGGATCGTCGTCGCCCTCTTCGCGGGCCTCAGCCCCCTGTGGACCATCGTCTCTTCGTTCCTCTTCGGCGGGATGCTGGTCGGTGGGGACGCACTGCAGGTGGCGACCGGGGTCCCCTCCACCATGGTCACGACCCTCGAGGGCGTCCTCGTCGTCCTCCTCGTGTCCCTCGAGTACCTGCGGCGCCGGGAGCGCCTTAACGCGCTCGCGCCCCCCGTAGCCGGAGGCAAGTCATCGCTTTCACAACGCGTCCTCGCGACCTTCTCCAAGGGCGCGTCCCGGGTGCCCGCCTGCCCTCCTTCTCAGTTGCAGCCCGGTCCGGTGAAGGGGAGCGGCGCCGTCGTGGGGGCCCCGCCAGGAGGCCTGCAATGAGCGAGTTCTTCAGCCAGACGGTGCTCACTGCGACGTTCACCGCCGCGCTCGGCCTTGCCGCGCCGTTCCTCTTCGCGACGCTCGGTGAGACGATGGGGCAGCGGAGCGGCGTCATCAACCTCGGCGTCGACGGGATCATGCTGCTCTCGGCGTTCGCGACCTACTACGCCGCCCTCCAGACTGGAGATCTTCTCGTCGCGGTCCTCGCAGGCATGGGCGTCGGGCTCGTCCTCGGGGTGGTGACCGCGCTCGCGAGCGTCACGCTCAAGGCCGAGCAGGGCATAAGCGGGATCGGCATCTACCTCTTCGGTCTCGGCTTCAGCGACCTCCTGTTCATCAAGCTCGTCGGCACCCCCAGGCCGATCCCGCAGCTGAACACGCTCGCCATCCCCGTCCTCGACCGCATCCCTGTCCTCGGCCCCATCCTGTTCCAACAGACGGTGCTGGTCTACGTCGCATTCTTGCTCGTACCGGTCGTGACGGTGGTGCTCAACCGGACGACCTACGGCCTCAACGTGCGCGCGGCAGGCGAGAACCCAGCAGCCGCCGACAGCGTCGGCATCAGCGTGGCAAGAATCCGTTGGTCAACGGTGCTGTTCGGCTGCACGATGGCCGGCCTGGCGGGTGCTGCCCTCCTGCTCTACGACGGCATCTTCGTGCAGGACATCACCCAGAGCCAGGGGTTCATCGCGGTGGCGCTCGTCTACTTCGGCGCCTGGCGCCCCTTTGGTGTGATGGCAGGGTCGCTCCTCTACGGCTTGACGATCGCCGTGGTCCTCCAGTGGAAATCTCTCGGGATCATCCCGGTCAGCGCCTCCGACCTTGCCGCAGCCGCTCCCGCCGTCCTCACCATCATGGTGCTCGTCATCATCGCTCGGCGATTCCGCCAGCCAGCGGCCCTCGGGAAGCCCTTCGAGCGCGCGGCATGACCGACCGGCAATCTTCAGCAACCAGACACCCACGAAAGGGGAGGCATCACATGCGCATCACCGACCTGAACAGAGTCACCATGAAGGTAGCCGGCGCGACGTTGATGCTCGTGCTGGGGATCGCGGGGTCCGGCGGCATCGCCATGGCGAGCGCCGCTGCGTCGGCGGGCACTCATAAGGTGACCTCCCGCGAGATCTCGGCGAACACGGCGAAGAAGAAGACCGTGAGGACGCTGAAGGTCGCCCTCGTCGCCCCCAGCGCTACCAACGATCTCGCCTTCACCGAGTCGATGTATAGCGCGCTCGAGGATCTCAAGAAGACGGAGCACCTCAAGATCTCCGTCTCCGACACAGAGTACGTCGTCTCTACAGCCGCTCAGGTCATCCGGCAGTACGCTTCAAAGGGCTACAACCTGGTCATCTGTCACGGCTCGCAATACGGGTCGATCGTCGAGCAGGTGGCCCCCAAGTTCCCGAAGGTCTCGTTTGCCTGGGGCACGGCAGCAGCGACCTTCGGACTGCACAACGTGTTCGGCTACGAGGCAGCATCGAACCAAGGTGGCTACGTGCAGGGCTACATCGCCGAGATGATGAGCAAGTCGAAGGTACTGGGACCGATCGGTCCTATCGCCACGGGAGATGCCAAGCTGTACATCGACGGCTTCGTCGCCGGCGCTGAGGCCGCGGCCGCGGCCGCGAAGTCGAAGGTGACCGTGAGGCCGGTCTACACGGGATCCTTCAGTACAGACAGCCTCATGGCGACGGCCGCCAGGACCTTCGTCTCCGACGGCGCGGACGTGCTCACCGGCAGCTCTCAATCAGTGGTGGGTGCAATCGGCGTCGCCCGTTCGGACGGGCTTCCGTGGTTCAGTACGCACTGCACCGAGGCGTCGGGCGTTTCGAACAACATCGTCACGTCCCAGATCTACAACTGGAAGCCC
>JAJYGM010000246.1 GCA_021785095.1 Actinomycetes bacterium | reverse complement strand
CGAACGCGTCCCCGAGGCGGCCGGCCGAGATCAGCAGCGCCGCGAACACGAGCGAGTACATCGAGTTCACCCACTCGGCCGTCACGGCGTCGATGTGCAGTTGGCGGATGATGGTCGGGAGCGCGACGTTGACAATCGTGGCGTCCACGATGATCATCGCCACGCCGAGCGCGATGAAAGGCATGGCGAGCCAACGTCGGCGCGCCGCCCGTGCGGCACTCGCCCCGACGACTCCTCCGAGCTCGGCGGCCTTCCGATCTCCCATCGATACGCTCCTCTCGCTCGCCCACGTGCGCCGCTCCGGTGGTGCCTGCGACGCTTCGTCTGACCATCGACAGTCTGACTGGACCCGTCCGTTCAACCGCGGCACGAGCGCGTCTCTTCCCACTGGTCCCACCGGGCGGGCGCCGCAGAGGCGCGCGGTGTGGCGAGGGTTCGTCTCGGGCGAGCTCGTCGTCGGAGCGGGTGGGCGGGTTCTTCCCGGATCAGGCGAGCTCGTCGACGAAGCGGGCGAGCTGGCGGAGGTTCCGGCACTCGTGGACGCCGTCGCAGGCGGGGGCGTAGGCGCCGAGCACGGAGTCGCCGGAGTTCCAGTAGACCCGCGGCTCCGGGTTCAGCCAGAAGGTGTGCCGTGCCCGTGCCGCGAGCGCCTCGAGCGCCCAGGCCTCGGGCGCGTGGTAGTTGCTCCTCGCGTCGCCGAGCACGAGGAGGGAGGTCTTCGGTCCGACCTCGGTCCCGTAGCGCGCCCAGAACGCAACGAGCGCCCGGCCGTAGTCCGAGTGGCCGTCCAGCGCGACCACGTTCGCCTCCGCCTGGACGCGTGCGAGCGCAGCCGCCGGCTCGGCCGACCGGTCGAAGTACCCCGTCACCTCGTCCACGGCGTCGATGAAGGCGAAGCTACGGACCTTGGAGAACTGCGTCGAGAGCGCGTAGACGAGCAGGAGCGTGAAGCGTGCGAAGGCCGCCACCGAGCCCGAGACGTCGGCGAGGACCACGATCTCGGGCTTGGCGACGTGCGGCCGGCGAAAACGGGGCTCGAGCGGGACGCCACCGGCGGCCAGGGAACGGCGGATGGTGGCGCGGAAGTCGAGCGCGCCCCGATGGCGGTGCCGGCGGCGGCGGGCGAGCCGGGTAGCGAGCCGCAGCGAGAGCGGGCGCAGGGCGCGGGCGATCTCGGCCATCTCCTCCCGCGTCGCGTGCATGAAGTCGACGTCTTCGGGGAGCGGGCGGCGCAGTGCGCGCGCGAGCGCCTCCGGTCCCCGCTCGGCGACGAGGCGGCGGCGGATCTCGGCCTCGAGCTCCGCCGTGAGAGCCGCCGCGCGGTCCCGCACCGCCCGGCGAGCGAGGCTGGCCCGAAGGGCATCGGGCGCAGTGGCGGCCGCCCTCGCCCCTTCCTCCTCGGCGAGCGCATCGAGGTGGAGCTGGCGGAGCGTCCGATAGAGGTAGTACGTGCCCCCGACCGGTCTGCCGGGCTCCATCCCCGCGAAGGCGTCGACGGCGCGGCGCGCGAGGCCGGCCAGACCGAGGCCCGTGGCGCCCCCGCCGAGCACCCCCCCTCCCGGACCCGTCGACGCACCGCCCGTCCCGCTCGGCGCGTCGCCGGCCAGGAGACGCCGGACGGCGTCTCGGAGCGCTTCCGGGCTCATCGCCTCGCCGTCGACTCCCCCACCCCGGGCCTCCCCCGCCGCCGCGCTGCCGCCGTCCGGGTCCCGCTCGCCGCCCACGGCGCCGACCGGCGCCTCCTCGGTGCCGAGGGTGGCGGCGAGCCCGCGCGAGCTGAAGTAGAGGTCGAAGATCGTGTCGAAGATCGGGCGGTGGCCCTGCTCCTTCACCAGGGTCGCAGCGAGGGTCCCGTGGACGGCCCGGCGGGAGCCGAGGTCGGTCACCGTGAGCGCTGCGAGCGCGTCCAGGGACTCGGTGAGCGAGACCGGCAGGCCGGCACGGCGGAGCTCGGCCACGAAGTCCTCGACCGTTGCGAGCACGCTCAGCGGCGTGACCCCCCCTCGCTCGCCCCCGTCGGCAGGGTTGCCCCCTGCGGCTCAGTCCTCCCGGTCGGCTGGGGGGCTCCCCGTTGTTGGCCCGGCCCCCGCCGCTCGGCGTCACCGAGCAGCCGGCGCTCCGCCAGCTCGATGTCGGAACGGTACTTGAGCAGGATGTGGAGGCTCTCCCGGGTCCGCTCGGCATCCATCTCGTCGACGCCGGCGAGCACGAGCGCCGCCGCCCAGTCGAGGGTCTCGGAGATGGAGGGCTCCTTGCGGAGCTCGAGGCCGCGCAGCGCCGCCACGACCTGTGCCACCTGGTCGGCGAGCCGCTCCGCGATCCCGGGGATCCTCGCCAGGACGATCGCTCGCTCCCGCTCCGGTGTCGGGTAGTCGACGTAGCAGAACAGGCACCGCCGCTTGAGCGCCTCGGAGAGCTCACGGGTGTCGTTCGAGGTCAGGAACACCATCGGGACCTGCGCCGCCTCGAGCGTTCCGAGCTCGGGGATCGAGACCTGGAACTCCGCGAGGACCTCGAGCAGCAGCGCCTCCGTCTCCACCTCGAGCCGGTCGACCTCGTCGACGAGCAGCACCACCGGCTCCGTCGCACGGATCGCCTCGAGCAGGGGGCGCGTGAGGAGGAACGGCTCGGAGAAGATGTCCTCCTCCATCTCCTCCCACGAGCGCGGCTCGCCACCCACCCGCGCGGCCTGGATCCGGAGCAGCTGCTTCTTGTAGTCCCACTCGTAGAGGGCCTTCGCTTCGTCCAGGCCCTCGTAGCACTGCAGTCGGATGAGGCGCGCCCCGGCGGCGCGCGCGGTCGCCTTGGCCAGCTCCGTCTTGCCGGTGCCCGCGGGTCCCTCGACGAGCACGGGCTTGCCGAGCCGGTCGGCCAGGTGGACGACGCCGGCGATCTGGTCGTCTGCCAGGTAGGACGCACCTGCGAGCGCGGCGCGGACATCGGCAGCCGACGTGAAGAAGGGCGAGCGCACGGGCATCAGTCGCGCACCTGGCCGTCGCCCTCCACGACCAGTTTCACCGTGGTGAGCGCCTCCGCACCCATCGGGCCCCGCACGTGGAGCTTCTGGGTCGAGATGCCGATCTCGGCGCCGAAGCCGAGCTCCCCGCCGTCGACGAAGCGCGTCGACGCGTTCACGAGCACCGCCGCGGCGTCGACGGCGGCGACGAAGCGTTCGGCGGCGCGGCGGTCCTCGGTCACGATCGCCTCCGAGTGGCCCGTTCCGTAGCGGGCGATGTGGGTGATGGCCTCCTCGAGGTCGGCCACGACCCCGACGGCGAGGACGAGGTCCAGGAACTCCGTCGCGAAGTCCGCCGCCGTCGCCGCCACGGCGCCGGTGAGCAACGCCGCGGCACGGGGATCCGCCCGCAGCTCCACGCCCGGGAGGTGGGCCTCGAGCCGCGGAAGGAAGGCGGCGGCCACCTCCTCGTGGACGAGCAGTGTCTCCGCGGCGTTGCACACCCCCGGACGGGAGCACTTGGCGTTCGCCACGATCGCGAGCGCCATCTCGAGATCCGCTCCCGCGTCGACGTAGACGTGACAGTTCCCCGCACCGTCGAGCACGACGGGCACCGTCGCGCTCGACGCCACGGTGGCGAGCAGGCTCGGGCCACCGCGGGGTACGACGCAGTCGAGCAGGCCATCGAGGCGGAGGAAGGCGACTGCCCCCGCCCGCGACGTGTCCTGCACCAGGCTGACCAGCGCCTGCGGGAGCCCGACGGCGCCGAGTCCCTCCCCGATCGCGGTCGCGACCGCCAGGTTCGAGGCCTCGGCGAGGGAGGAGCCGCGGAGAAGGATGGCGTTGCCCGAGCGCAGCGCCAGCGCAGCCGCGTCCGCCGTGACGTTGGGGCGAGCCTCGTAGATGACGCCGATCGTGCCGAGCGGCACCCGGACGCGCCGTACGCGCAGCCCGTTCGGGAGGGTCCAGCCGTCGACGACCCGGCCGACGGGGTCCGGTTGGCCGGCGACGCCGCGTAGCCCTGCAGCCATCGACGCGACCCGGGCGGCATCGAGACGGAGTCGGTCGAGGAGCGCCCCGCTCGTCCCGCCCGCCTCGGCACGGGCCAGGTCGGCTGCGTTCGCCGCCAGGATCGGCTCCGCTGCCCGCTCGACCGCCTCGGCACAGGCGAGGAGCGCATCCGTGCGGACCCGGGGTGGCGCCAGCGCGATCGCGCCCGACGCGTCTCGCGCGCGTCGCGCGAGGAGCTCGAGCTCGCTCGGGCCCTCAGCCACAGAACCTCCGCGCCAGGTCCTCGAAGAGGCGGGCGGAGAGTCCGAGCGAGGCGACGTCGATGCGCTCGTTGCGCCCGTGGAACATCGCCTCGTACTCGGCAGGCGGGATCGCAGCGCTGAACAGCCCGAAGCCGTAGGCCGTGCCACCGCGCTCCCGCCAGAAGCGGGCGTCCGTCCCCCCGGTGAGGACCGTCGGCACGAGGCGACCGCGCGGCACGAGGGTACGGGCCACCTCCTCCATCGCTTCCCAGAGGGGGGTGCCCGGGGGCGAGGAGCTCGCGGCCTGGTCCTGCAGGAGGGAGATCTCGACGTCCCCCGCGAGCGGCCCGAGCGCGTCGACCAGGAGCTCGCGGACCTCCTCGCCGCCCTGGCCGGGGAGGGTGCGCACGTCGACCTCGAGCTCCACCCGGTCGGGGATGATGTTGGTCTTCGCGCCACCTCTCACGACGTTGGGCGAAATGGTGAGGTGGGTGCAGGCATCGGCCAGGCGGGCGAGGCGCACGTCCTCCAGCCCCTGGAGCGTCTCCTCCACCCGAGCCTGGTCCGCGAGTGCCGCCGGCAGGCCCATGCCCTCGACGAAGGCCGCCCAGGGCGGCGTCACGACGGCATCCGGGCGGAAGGCCGCGAGGCGCTGCACCACCTCCGCCGCCTTCACCAGCGCATTGTCCGACCGGAACGGGCGCGAGCCGTGCCCCGGCGTGCCGTGGACGACCAGGCGGCTCCAGGCGATGCCCTTCTCCGCCACCATCACCGGCAGCAGGACCTCGTCCCCGCGGGGCGAGGGGTTGCCGCCGGACTCCGTGATCACGTAGTCCGCCTTGGCGAGCTGCTCGTAGTGCTCGAGCAGCCAGCCGGCACCCTTCAACCCTCCGGCCTCCTCGTCGGCCACGGCGAGGACGGAGATGCTGCCCCGGGGACGGAAGTTCGACGCCGCGAGGCGCCGCAGCGCCACCACCATGGACGCCGTCAGGTTGAGCATGTCGACCGCGCCTCTGCCCCAGACGTACCCTGCCTCGAGGTCGCCGCCGAAGGGGTCGTGCGACCACCCCTCGGGGCTCGCCGGCACGACGTCGGTGTGCCCCACGTAGGCGAGGCTCGGGGCGTCGGGGTCGCTCCCCTCGATGCGCGCCACCAGTGAGGCACGACCCGGTTCCGACTCCACCATCTCGACGTCCAGGCCGGCGCCGCCGAGCACCTGCGCGAGCACCTCCGCAGAGGTCCGCTCCGAGCCGTCCGTCCCGTCGTTCACGCACCCGTTCCGGATCAGCTGGCGCAGCAGCTCCACCGTCTCGCCGTCGACCACCGTCTCGCTCATCCCCGCTCCTCTCGTCGCTCGATTGTCCCACGACCCATCGCGGATCTACCCGTCCGCCGAGGCCCCGTCGCGCGACGACCCGGTCCCGCCCGGTGCCCGCTCCGGTACCGCCAGGAGGACCAGGTCGTCGCGATGGATCGCCTCGCCGGGGGACTCGCCGTCCGCCGAGCGCGTGCCCGCGCGCCGAGCGAGCGCCTCGGCATCGAAGCGCACCAGGCCCTTGGCCACGAGAGCACCCTCCCGGTCCACCACCTCGACCGCGTCTCCGGCCCCGAAGACGCCCTCCACCGCGCGCACCCCCGCAGGGAGGAGCGAGGCGCCGGCCTCCACGATCGCGCGGCGGGCGCCCTCGTCCACGACAACTCGCCCGGATGCGGGCAGTGCGAAGGCGATCCAGAGCTTGCGAGCCGGGAGCCGGCGACGGCGGGCTCGGGCCCGCACGGTGGTTCCGACGCCCGGGGCGCCGGCAATCGCCGCGGCCAGGATGCCCGGACGCTCCGCCGGGCCGATGACGGCGCGCACGCCCGCCCACGCCGCCATGCGCGCGGCGGCGACTTTCGACGCCATGCCCCCGCTCCCTCGCTCGCTGCCCGGGCCCGCCGCGGCAGCGGCGAGACGGTCGTCGCCGTCTGCCACCTCCTCGATGAGGCTGGCGCGCCTACCGAGCCGGGGGTCCGCACCGAGGACACCGGGGGTATCGGTGAGCAGCACCAGCAGCCCGGCACCGAGCAGCTGGGCGACGAGGGCCGCGAGCCGGTCGTTGTCCCCGAAACGGATCTCGTCGTCGGCGACTGCGTCGTTCTCGTTCACGACGGGCACGACGGACAGCTCGAGGAGGCGCCGGAGCGTCTGGCGAGCATGCAGGTACTGCTGGCGCGCCGCGAAGTCGTAGGGGGCGAGGAGGATCTGGGCCGCAGCAAGGCCGTGGGCGCCGAGCGCGTTGCCCCACGCTCCTGCGAGCAGCGGCTGGCCCACTGCGGCGAGCGCCTGGAGTGTCGGCAGGTCGGTCGGTCGCGTCCCGAGCAGGCACGCCGCGCCGATCGCGATTGCGCCCGACGTCACCACCACGACCTCGTGGCCGGACCGGCGAGCCTCTGCCACCTCCGCGGCGACACCCTCGAGCGCCGGCACCCTCAGCGCGCCGGCCTCGTCGGTGAGCGAGGAGGTCCCGACCTTCACCACGACGAGCACGCGCTAGCGCTCCGGCTCCCACGTGAAGGCAAAGTCGCCGACTCGGACCTGCTCCCCCGTCCGGACCCCCGCACGGACGAGTGCCCGCTCGACACCGAGCCGGCGCAGGCGCGCCTGCACCTCCGCCAGGGCGCCTGCGTCACCCAGGTCCGAGAGCCCGACCGCGCGCGTCGCCGCCCGGCCGAGCACCTCCCAGCCTCCGGCCTCGTCCCGGCGGACCACGACCCCCTCCGGCGCCGGGCGGTGCACCACCGGCTCGCGCTCGACAGCCCGGCCCTCGCGAGCGGCCGCGGCACGGAGCTCGGCCAGCGACCAGAGCAGCGCGTCGATCCCCACCCCGCTCACCGCGGAGATCGTGGGCCCGGCGAAGGAGTGGTCGGTCGCGAGGTCCGCCCGGGAGCCGACCACCACGCGCGGCCGGCTGGCGAGGCGCGCGAGCTCCGGCTGGTAACGGGCGAGCTCGTCGAGTAGGGCCGCTTCCTGGGCGGCAGGCGGGAGGGGCGCGTCGGGCGCGAGGTCGACGAGGATCGCCAGCACCGCCGCGCGCTCCACGTGGCGGAGGAACCGGTGACCGAGCCCTCGGCCCTCTGCCGCTCCCTGGATCAGCCCGGGCACGTCTGCGACCACCAGCTCGCCGGCCTCACCCGGGAGGCGCACCACGCCGAGCTGCGGCTCGAGGGTCGTGAAGGGATAGTCGGCGATCTTCGGCCGCGCGGCCGAGATGACCGAGAGGAGGGTGCTCTTCCCGGCGTTCGGGAAGCCGACG
>JAJYGM010000220.1 GCA_021785095.1 Actinomycetes bacterium | reverse complement strand
GGCCCCGTGGTCGGTGCTGTTGGTGTCGTGCCCGTGGGTGAGGATGTGACTGCGATGCCCGATGGATCCTCCAGCAGGAAGGTCTTGAGCGCGCTGCGATCCGCCGCAGGCGGCCGGGGCACGGGCGTGCCCTTGGGCAGAAAGGCGATGGTGATCATCTGACCGTTCGCGAATCGGATGCCGTCGGCTGCATCGTTCGGTACCACGGTTCCCTTGGTCGACGTCGGAGATGGCCACGTCTCGACGGTCGTGAAGCCAGGCTTCTTCCCGCATTTTGTCACGCCGTTGCGGAAGTCGCGAGCCGGTCCAGGCCTGGTGGGCACCGTCGTCGTGGTAGTGGTCGCCGACGTGGTCGTCGTCGTGGTGGCCGAGGTCTTCTTCGCCTTCTTGGCCTTGGCGGGCACCGAGGTGGTCGTCGTCGTGGTGGCCGAGGTCTTCTTCGCCTTCTTGGCCTTGGCGGGCACCGAGGTGGTCGTCGTCGTCGCCACTGGAACGGGCTTGCCCGGGAGCTGCAGCAGGGTGTTCGAGATCGATGCCCCTTCTATCAGCAGGTAGGCACCGAGATTCGCCTTGCTCCCCTCGTACAGGGCCGGCTGCGACGCCAGGCCGGGCTCGACACGAACCATGCCGTTGCCGAGTGACGCGAGCGCGTCGGTGGAGACCTGGTCCACTGGCAAAGCCGAGGGTTCAAAGGTGCCGCACACATCGACGGCCACGGCTGCCTGCCACTCGTTTGAAGCATTTGGCGGCGCGACGCGCTTAGCTGCCGCGACTGCCGGATGCAACAACTCATAGCGGCTGTATGCGATGAGAGAGACTCCGAGCAGGCAGATCACGAGTAGGACCAGATACCAGGCCACGGGCGTCTGCGATTTATAGGTCCGGCCCCCGCCGGATGCGGCGGCGCGCGCGACCCTGCGGCTGAAATTGTTACCAGGCACGGTTGCTCACTTTAGTCCGAGTGCGGGCGCAACCTCGACCGCGGGCTTACCAGGTGCTCCGTCCAGGCAAGGACCAGACGGCAGCAGAGGCCGACTGCGACGACGGGAAGCAGGGCCTTGCCCCGGCCGGTAGTTGTTTGGCGGGCGAACCGCCACATCGACCGGTGATGGGCGACGAGCATCGAGTAGGGGTGCCGAGATGCAGAGCGTCCCTGTTCGTGCACCACCTCGGCTGCTGGCTCGTATCGGATCGCCCATCCGGCCCGGCGCAGTCGCCAGCAAAGATCGACATCTTCGACGTACATGAAATACCGCTCGTCAAAACCCCCGACCTGGTCGAAAGCCTCCCGGCGGACCACGAGGAATGCCCCCGATACCCAGTCCGCCTCTCTCGAACGGTGCTGCTCCTGGCCGATCTGCCTGTACCGCCGGGTCCAGGGATTGCCACCCCAGAACAGCCCGACGAAGCCGTGGCCCACGGCCTCCCCGATTCCTGGAAACTCTCGGCCCGAGGGGTAGACGGTACCTGAGCTGTCACGCAGCATCGGCCCCACGATGGCGACATCTGGAGCACCGCCCAGCACCGCCGCCATCGCTCCGATGGATCCGGGACGCACCACGAGGTCCGGATTGCACACGATCAGGTACTCCGCCGAGGTTGACCCCACACCCAGGTTGGCCCCGGCGCCAAAGCCCAGATTGCGCCGAGACAGTATCTGCTTGGCTTGCGGCCACGCCTTCGCGAGATCGGACATCGAGGTGTCCTTGGAGGCATTGTCGACCACCACCACCTCGCGGATGCCTTCAGAGATCAAGCTGGCAACGCAAGTGCTGAGCGCCGCTCCCGCGTTGTAATTGACGACGACTGCGGCCAGATGACGGGGCAGGACCTCGCCCGTAGCATCTTCAGCCATCGATCAGTTCGGCCACCAGGCGAGCGAGGGCATCCTGCCAGGGGGGCAGCAGCTCTTCTCGCCCCAAGCGCAGGGCGGCGTTGTCAAGCACGGACCATTTTGGTCGTAGGGCGGCCCGCGGCGGATAGAGGTCCTTGGTGAGAATGGGCCGGACGCGCTCTGGGTCGTGGCCGGAGAGACGCAACACCTCTCGGGCAAAGCCGTACCAGGTTGTGCTGCCCTGGTTGGTCACGTGAAATATCCCGGACCGGCGGGCAAGAGCCAGGTCAACGATCTTCGTCGCGAGATCGCTCGCGAGTGTGGGAGATCCGTGCTGGTCGTTCACGAAGCTGAGCGTGCCGACACGAGACGCGAGACCAAGGACGGTCTTTGCCATGTTGGCGCCGTTGCGTCCGCACACCCACGCGGTGCGGACGATCGTCGCTTCGTGACCCGCCTCGCGCTCGCCGGCCAGCTTTGATCGGCCGTAGACCGATGTCGGGTTCGGCTCGTCCCACTCGTTGTACGGGCGGGACGAACGGCCGTCGAACACGTAATCGGTCGATATGTAGCAGAGATGAGCTCCGACCAGGCGGGCCGCCCCGGCGACGTTGCGGGTGCCAAGGGCGTTCACACGAAACGCCCTGTCGGCATCGCCTTCACACTCGTCGACGTTGGTCCAGGCCGCGGGATGGATGATCACATCGGGCTCTGCACCTGCAATCGCCGTGAAGACCGAGTCGCGAAAAGACACGTCGAGCTCGGCCCGTGGGAGGCCGACGATAAGCCACGGTGGCCCGTGAACGACTCCGGTGGCCCGTCGGGCAAGATCAGCGACGAGCTCGGAGCCCAGCTGACCGGCGGCACCGGTGACAAGGACGCGCAAAGCTGATCAGCCGCTGGTGCGGCTCGAAGAGCCGGGAGCCGCGGCGACCTCTCCTACGGCTGGGATCACTTCGTGGCTCCGGCCTCAGCCCAGCTCTCCTCGGCAACGAGGGCGCGCCCCACGAGTGGCTCCCACCAATCACGGTTGTCGCGGTACCAGTCGATCGTGGCAGCTATTCCGTCATCGAAGTCGATCTCTGGCTCCCAGCCGAGCTCGGTCCGTATCTTGGTGGAGTCGAGCAGGTACCGCCTGTCGTGACCGGGCCGGTCAGGCACGATCGTCTTCAGGCTACGTGGTTGCCCGGTCGCGTCGAGAACCGTGTCGGCGATCTCCTCGATGCTCGCCTCACGCCCCGATCCGACGAGATAGGTCTCCCCGACGCTGCCGCGATCAAGGACGGCCTCGACTGCTCTGCAGTGGTCGTCGACATGCAGCCACTCCCGGCGGTTCTTGGTCGACGCGTAGAGTGGGAGGGACTCTCCCTTTAGCGCTCGCGTGACAAAAAGCGGGACAACCTTCTCGGGGAACTGGTAGGGGCCGTAGTTGTTGCAGCAGTTCGTAATCGTCGCCTTGAGACCGAACGTCTCACCATAGGAGCGAACCACGTGGTCGGCGGCGGCCTTGGAGGCGTTGTACGGCGTACGAGGTCGGTACGGGGACTCCTCCGTGAATACCTCGTCGCTGTCGAGATCCAAGTCGCCGTAGACCTCGCAGGTCGAGATGTGGTGGAAGCGAGCGACTCCAAGCCTACGCGCAGCTTCGCACAGCGCCTGCGTTCCCATGACGTTGGTGCGAAAGAAGCGAGCGGGGTCGAGCACGGCCAAGCTGTTGTGCGATTCGGCCGCGAAGTTGACGATCGTGTCTATCCGGTGTGCCGAGAGCGCCGCCTCAACCGCGTTCTGGTCAGCGATGTCCGCGTGTACGAACGCAACGCTGTGCTTCGCCTCGAGGTCCGCGATATTGGCACGGTTGCCGGCATAGGTAAGGGCGTCGAGAACCACCAAGTGGTCGTCAGGTCTCTGGTCGGACCAGTAGCGGGCGAAATTCGAGCCGATGAAGCCGGCACCGCCTGTGATCAGAAGTCGCATGGGAGAGAGGCTACGCCGCCCACGAGGTCACCAGGACAACGACTAGGTGAGACGGTCAGCCGAGGTGGATGACGTCTCCGGCCGCGACAGTCCGGATACAAGCTCCGACATCGACGAGGAGATGTCCCTCGTCGTCCACGTCAAGGGCGACGCCGTCGAAAGCCTCGTCTGCAAGCTCGACCCTGACGAGCCGGCCGATGGTGGAGAGGTTGCGCCGGTACTCGGCCAGAAGAGCGCGCACGGCCGGAGGTGACCCGGCCAGCGCCGAGAGCCGCTGTCCCACACGGTCGAGAAGCCGGTCCGCGACGGCATCGCGATCGACGGATCGCCCGGCCAGCCGGTCGAGCGAGGTCGCCCGCAGCGCCAGGGCGTCGGCACCGAGAACGGCGCTCGGCTCCCAGTCAGAGGGCCAGTTGCAGTTGATGCCGACACCCACCACGAGGGCAGCTCCGGCGACGCCGGGGCCCTCAAGCCTGGTCGCCGTCGCGGGCACCTCAACCACCTCGGCAAGCACCCCGGCAACCTTGCGATCAGCTGAGTGAAGGTCGTTCGGCCACTTGCAAGAAAGATCCACGCTGGCGGCATCGGCGCATGCGTCGCGAGCTGCGAGAGCGACGAGGAGGGAGAAGAGGTTCCACATTCGCATCGGCAGCTCCGGCCGGAAGAGGACAGAGCAGAGCACGGACCCTCCACCTGGGTCCACCCATCTCCTGTCGAGGCGGCCCCTCCCCGCGCTCTGACGCTCCGCGAGCACCGATGTCCCCTCCGGCGCACCGGCACGGGCCAGATCGGCCAAGTAGCGGCTCGTCGAGTCCACCACCTCGAGCCGTATCGGTGCGAGGAACCGTACGCCAGCAGGTTGGGTCGTGGAAGCGGGTGCGCCGCGGGTAGCCTGCTCGGCTGAGCCCTGCCGGGCGGAGATGTTCCCCGGGTCCGGGAGCTCTGCCATCGTCAGGCGACGTTAGGCGCCAGGAAGGGGAGTTGTGTTCGAGAAGGTGTTGATCGCCAACAGGGGCGAGATCGCCGTGCGCGTGATCCGCACCTGCCAGGAGCTCGGAGTCGCGACGGTCGCGCTGTACTCGGATCTCGACAGGGACGCGCTCCATGTCAGGCTCGCCGATGAGGCGTACTCCCTCGGCGGCCAGAGCGCGGCCGAGAGCTACCTCAACACCGGAGCGATAGTCGCTGCGCTCGAGCGCAGCGGGGCTGATGCCCTCCACCCGGGCTACGGGTTCTTCTCCGAGAATGCCGAGTTCGCCCGGACCGTCTCGAGCAGGGGCGTCACTTTCATCGGACCACCCCCAGAGGCGATCGAGGTCATGGGCGACAAGATCTCCTCCCGCATTGCGGCCGAGCGAGCTGGAGTAGCCGGCGTGCCGGGCCGGAGCCAGCCCCTGAGCGACCCGGGTGAGATCGTGGCCTTCGGCGAGGAGCATGGCTGGCCCGTGGCGATAAAAGCTGCCTTCGGCGGTGGCGGCCGCGGGATGAAGGTCGTGAACGGGCCGGGCGAGGCACAAGAGGCGATGGAGTCCGCGCAGCGGGAAGCCACATCCTACTTCGGCCGAAGTGAGATCTATCTCGAGCGGTATCTCACTTGGCCGCGCCACATCGAGATGCAGGTGTTCGCCGACTCCATGGGAACGGCTCTCTGGCTCGGTGAGCGAGACTGCTCCTACCAGCGCCGCCACCAGAAGCTCATCGAGGAGTCTCCCGCTCCCGAGTTTCCTGACGATGTGCGCCAGGCTATGGGTGCGGCCTCCGTCGCGATCTGCAGAGCCTGCCACTACGAAGGCGCAGGCACGGTCGAGTTCCTTTATGAGAGCGGGTCGTTCTACTTCCTCGAGATGAACACCCGTCTCCAGGTCGAGCACCCTGTCACAGAGCTCGTCACCGGGCTCGACCTGGTCGCGCTGCAGCTGCGAGTCGCGGCAGGAGAGCCGCTCGGCTTCAGTCAGAACGACATCGAAGCACGACGACGCGGACACGCGATCGAGTGCCGTATCAACGCAGAGGACCCGGCCGGTGGGAGGTTTCTCCCTGCTCCCGGACGTATCACGCGCTTTCGGCCCCCCGGCGGTTTCGGCGTACGTACCGACAGTGGCTATGACTCGGGCGACACCGTCAGCCAGTTCTACGACAACCTGGTCGCGAAGATCATCGTCTGGGGCGATGACCGCGAGGATGCCCGGCGCCGGATGCAGCGAGCCCTCTCCGAGACCGTCGTCGAGGGTGTCGCCACGACGATCCCCGCGCACGAGGTGATCCTTGCGCACGACGGCTTTGTCTCCGCGACCCACTCGACTCGATGGGTCGAGGAGAGCCTTGATCTGTCTGCGCTCATGGCGAGCGACTCGCCGGGGTCGGCTACGACAGCCTCGGGCCAAGCCACGGGATCCGGCGGTACGGGCGAAGCCCGGGTCCTGCGGGAGGTTGACGCCGAGGTCGACGGACGGCGCTATCGCGTGAGGCTGTGGGTTCCAGACGTGAGCGCAGGTGACACCCGAGGGAGCGGATCAACGACCCAGAGCCCAGGCCCCGGCGGGGCCGCCCCTCGCCCGGCAAGGGGCCGCGCTGCAGGTTCGCCGGCCGCGGGCGGCGATGGGAGAGTTAGCGTGCCTATGCAGGGCACCATCGTGAAGGTCCTAGTGAAAGAGGGAGACACCGTGCAGGCCGGACAGACCATCTGCGTCCTCGAAGCCATGAAGATGGAGAACCCGATCAACACCGAGCGTAGCGGGGTCGTGACAGAGCTGAGAGTCGCCGTCGGGGACGCTCTTGGTGCTGGCGACGTGGTGGCGGTGATCGCGTGACCGACGCCGCTTCAGTGAAGAGCCGGACGGCAGCTGCCATCGAGCGCGATCGCGAGTCCATCGTCTCTCTCTCCCACCGGATCCACGCGAAGCCGGAGCTCGCGTTCGAGGAGGAGAGCGCCGCCGCCTGGTGCGCCGAAGAGCTCGCACGGGGCGGCTTGGCCGTGGAGGTGGGCGTCTGCGACCTGCCAACGGCGTTCGTCGCGACAGCAGGCTCGGGACCCTTGGTGGTCGCGATCTGCGCCGAGTATGACGCCCTGCCCGGCATCGGTCATGCTTGCGGACACAACGTCATCGCCTCGGCCGCTGTCGGAGCCGGGTGCGCACTCGCGCCAGTGGCCGACTACCTCGGCATCACCGTCAAGGTGCTCGGTACACCCGCCGAAGAAGGTGGCGGGGGGAAGGTGCTCATGATGGAGCGAGGGGGTTTCGATGGCGTGAACGCCGCGATGATGGTCCACCCTGCACCGGGCGAGCGCGACCGCATGCCCTGCCTGGCCGTCGAGACGCTCGACATCGTCTACCGGGGCAAGGAAGCGCACGCGTCCGCGTACCCCGAGCTCGGGATCAACGCCGCCGATGCCCTTACAGTCGCCCAGGTGGCAATTGGCCTGTTGCGCCAGCACGCTGACTTTGGCGACCAGGTGCACGGGATAGTCACTCTTGGCGGATCGGCTCCCAACATCGTGCCGGCCCGTACCGAGGCGAAGTACTACGTGCGTGCCCGGACGCTGCAGGCCCTGGAGAAGTGGTCGCCTCGGGTGAGGAGGTGTTTCGAGGCGGGAGCCATAGCCACTGGATCGAGTCTCGAGATCGCTCCCGACGGTCCGACATACTCCGAGTTCGACACCGACGAGGTCATGACCGGTATCTACCGCGCGAACGCCGAGGCGCTCGGCCG
>JAJYGM010000521.1 GCA_021785095.1 Actinomycetes bacterium | reverse complement strand
CGGAGCCCTCGACGCCCACGACCCGAGCCACTGCGACCTGCTCTCCGGAAGCGAGCCACCGGTCGATGTCAGGAATGATCTCCTTCACGACGAACCTCCTTCGCTGGCAGCGCCAGCCCCGCCGGCAGCGCCGGCCTCGCCGGCAGCGCCGGCAGCACCGGCAGCACCGTCACCGCCCGCCGGCCCGGCCAGCGCCCGCTCGAGCGCCCGCCGGACGAGCACTTTCGCCACGTGTCGCCGGTACTCCACCGACGCATTGATGTCGGCGCCCGGGTCGGAGTCCGCGTCCGCCAGCTCCGCCGCCTCGGCAACCGAGGCGCCGTCGGCGAGAGCTGCCTCCACCGACGCCGCCCTGATCGGAACCGACGCCATGTTCACGAGCCCGACGCCGACACCACCTGGCGCGTCCTCCCGCTGCACGGCGACGGCGGCGACGATGGCCCAATCCTGTGCACGTTTCGTCAACTTCTCGAAACCCCACCCTGTTCCCCCACTCTTCCCCAACCGGACCTCGACCAGCACCTCATCCGGTTCGAGGGCCGTCTCGAGGAACCCGTTGTGGAACTCCGACGCCGGGATCTCGCGTCGCCCCTTCCGTCCGAGCGCGACGAGCGTCCCGCCGAGGGCCAGCACGACGGCGGGCAGGTCAGAGGCGGCGTCCCCGTGGGCCAGCGACCCTCCGATCGTGCCGCGGTGGCGCACCTGGGGGTCGCCGATCTGACCGGCGACGTGCGCGACGACCGGGAGCTGCCGGCGAAGCAGCGGGTTGCGGGAGAGATCGTGGTGCGTCGTGAGCGCACCGATGGCGACGGCCTCACCTTCGTCACGGACGTACTGGAGCTCCTCGATCCGCCCGATGTCCACGAGGACTCCGGGGGTGGCGAGCCGGAGCTTCATGAGCGGGAGGAGGGAGTGGCCGCCGGCGAGGAGTTTCGCCTCGTCACCGTGTTCGGCGAGAAACGAGAGCGCCTCCTCGAGCGAGGCTGCGCGGGCGTACTCGAACGGTGCCGGGATCATTCCGTCGCCCCCGCCGCAACACCGGCCTCCCGTGCCGCCGCCAGCGCCGCCTCGACGATGTTGTGATAGCCGGTGCAGCGGCAGAGGTTGCCCTCGAGCCCGACTCGGACGGCGGCCTCGTCGAGGCTCCCCGGTTCGGCCTCGGCGATGAGCGAGGTGACGGCCATGACCATCCCCGGCGTGCAGAAGCCGCACTGCAGTCCGTGGTGCTCGTGGAAAGCCCGCTGGACCGGGTGCAACAGGGCGGTGGCCCCCGGGGCGGAGCCATCGCCGGCGTCAGGCGCCAGCCCCTCGATCGTCATGACGTCGAGGCCGTCCGCCTGCGCCGCGAGCATGGTGCAGGACTTCACCGACTGACCGTCGAGCAGTACCGTGCACGCCCCGCAGGACGTCGTGTCACATCCGATGTTCGTTCCCTTGAGCCCGGCGACCTCACGGATGAACTGGACGAGCAGCATCCTCGGCTCCACCTCCGCCGCAACGGACCTGCCGTTGATCCTCACCTCGACCTTCACGGTCACGCTCCTCCGTTCGTCGCGTTCGCTGGTTCCGACCGAGCCGCCGCAGCCGCAGCAGGCACGGATGACGAAGCCGCCGAGACGGCCTCCCACACCCTGACCGGCGTCGCCGGCATGTCCACGTGCCGCACCCCGAGATGGGAGAGGGCGTCGCACACGGCGTTCTGCACGGCCGGCGTGGACCCGATCGTGCCTGCCTCGCCGATGCCCTTCACTCCGAGAGCGTTCTTGCCCGTCGGGGTCTCGGTGTAGGTCCACTCGTAGCTCGGCAGCTCCGCCGCCGACACGAACGAGTAGTCGGCGAGGTTGGCCGTGAGCGGGTTGCCATCGGCGTCGTACCGGAACTCCTCGAACAAGGCCTGAGCGGCGCCCTGGGCGATCCCGCCGTGCACTTGGCCCCCGAACAGCAACGGGTTGAGCACCCGGCCGGCGTCGTCGACGGAGATGTGGCGGACGAGCTCGACCTGGCCGGTGTCGAGATCGACCTCCACGACCGAGACGTGGGTGCCGAACGGGAACGTCGGCCCGGGGGCCTCGAAGTCCACCTCGGCCTGGAGCGCTTGACCGTCCCGGTCGAGTGAAGCCGCACCGAGCTCGGCCCATGTGCGGCTGATGGACGGCGTACCGGCCACGTGGAATCGGCCCATCGTCTTGTCGAGCACGACGTCGTCAGGTGCCGCCTCGAGGAGATCGGCGGCGAGCTGCCGACCTCGGTCGACGACCTCCACCGCCGCCTGGCTGACGGCGACGCCTCCCAGCTGCAGGCTGCGCGAGCCCATGGTCCCGCCGCCGCGGGGAACGACGTCGGTGTCGCCGTGGACGACCTCGATGTCCTCGAGGGAGACACCCATGGCATCGGCCACGAGCATCGACCATGCAGTCGCATGGCCCTGACCGTGCGGGGACGTCCCGGTCCGGACGACGACCTTGCCGTCGGGCTTCACCTCGACGGCGCCGAACTCACCGCCGCCCATCGGGGCGGTGATCTCGACGTAGCTGGACAGGCCGATGCCGAGCTGCTTGGAGCGCGGTGCGAGTCCGCCTCCGGCTCCCTCGGAGCTCAGGTCGGGTGCCACCGCCGACCGCCGCCGGGCCTGTTCGGCACGCAGCTCCTCGTATCCCGCCACCTCCAGCGCCCGCTCGAGCGCCATGGCGTAGTCACCGGTGTCGTACTCGGTCCCGACCGCAGTCGTCACCGGGAACGCGTCGGTTGCGATGTAGTTCCTGCGGCGCACCTCGGCTGGATCGAGCCTGAGCTCGGCAGCGAGGCAGTCGATGGCGCGCTCGATCGCGGCGGTGGCCTCGGGCCGGCCGGCGCCCCGGTAAGCGGTGACCGGCACCGTGTTCGTCACGACCGAGCGGCTCGAGCACTCGACCTTGGGTATGGCATAGACGCCGGGTGCCATCAAGCGGGTGAGGAACGGCAGCACCGCCCCCATGTCCGGGTAGGCGCCGCAGTCCTGCAACACGTTCAGGCGGTAGGCCTGGATCTTGCCGTCGCTCGTGGCGCCGATGGCGACGTCCTGCATCTGAGCCCGCCCGTGCCCGAGGCCGAGCATCGACTCCGAGCGGGTCTCGGTCCACCTCACTGGGCGGTTGAGATTGCGCGCCAGCGCGCCGACGACGACCTCCTCCGCGTACACGCCGCCCTTCGCCCCGAAGCCCCCGCCGACATCCGGCGACACCACGTGCACCGCCGACTCCTCCATGCCGAGGTAGCGGGCGAGTGTGCTCCGCACGTCGTGCGGTGCCTGAGTCGAGGCGTGAAATCTCAACCGGCCATCGACCATCTCGGCCACGGCCGAACGGACTTCGAGGGGGCAGGGCGCCACCCGCTGGTTGAGGATCCGCTGGCGCACCACGACGTCGCAGCCGTCGAAGAACGACGGGTCCTCGCCGAAGTTCAGCTCGAACGCGATGTTCGTCCCGACGTCGTCGAACAGGATCGGCGCACCGGTCTCGGCAGCGGTCACCGGGTCGACCACGACCGGGAGCGGCTCGTAGTCCACGGCGACGAGCTCGGCCGCGTCGACACCGGCGGCGTGCGTCTCGGCGAGCACGGCGGCAACCGGCTCCCCGACGTAACGCACCCTCCCCTCCGCCAACAACGGCCGCACCATGGACTGGTTCACCATGCCCATGGGCGTCATCGGCCCGGCGCCGAGGTCGGCGTTCGTGAAGACCCCGACGACACCGGGCGCTGCGCGGGCCTCGTCGGTGTCGATCGACCGGATGACGCCATGGGCGAGCGGCGAGCGCACGAAGACGACGTGGAGCGCGCCCGGCAGCTCGAGATCACCGACGTAAGTGCCGCCGACCGTCAGGAACTTGGGATCTTCGCGCCGGAGTACGCGGTTGCCGAGGATGCTCACGCCGCTGACAGTAACCGAGCAGGGGAGCTTGCTGTCCGGCTCTCGACACCGGTATGACGCCGGCGGTGGTTCAGACCGAGCCCTTCCAGAACTCAAGCCGGTTGAGCAACCTCTGCCAGAAACCTCCACCGCTCCCCGCCCCCGACCCTCCCCCACCCACGCCCGTCGAGAGCGAGGAGTCGGTCGGGACGATGTCGGACTTCGGGATCGTGGTCGAGCCGAGCGGCGCGCTCGGCCCGCTGGTGCCGTGCCCGCGGACCGAGCCCGTGTTGCCACCGCCCGGCATGATCACGACGGACCGCTGCCCTCGCTCGACGAGCCCGTACTCCTGGTGCGCGATCTGCTGGATCGTCGAGCCCTGCCGGAGGTCGTGCACCTGGTTCGAGAGGGTTCTGTTCTCGGTCTGGATCCGGGAGAGCTCGGCTGCCGTGGCGTTGGCCGTGGCGCGGGCATGTACAAGGCCGGCGAGCGGGAACTCGGTCGCGAGGAGGATCGCCCCGAGCACGACGGCGACCACGAACGCGATCCGAGCCCTGTACAGCATTCTCAACCACCTACCGGCGGTGCAGCGGACGCCGGGGGCGGCGGCGCGGACGGCGCTGCCGGTGCTGCAGCAGCAGGAGCGGCACCCGCGTTCCCGGCTGCGAATGCGGTGCGCCCGAGATAGGCGGCGGACCCTCCGAGCCGCTCCTCGATCCTGAGGAGCTGGTTGTACTTCGCGACCCGGTCGGAGCGCGCCGGGGCACCGGTCTTGATCTGCCCGCAGTTGGTGGCGACCGCCAGGTCGGCGATGGTGGTGTCCTCGGTCTCTCCGGAACGGTGTGAGATCACAGCCCGGTAGGAGTTCAGCTCCGCCACACGAACGGTCGCCAGCGTTTCGGTGAGCGTCCCGATCTGGTTGACCTTGATGAGGATGGCGTTGGCGACCCCGCTCGCGATGCCGCGCTCGAGCCGCGCCACGTTCGTGACGAAGTTGTCGTCGCCGACGAGCTGGACTCGCCTGCCGAGCGCTCGCGTGAGCGTCGCCCACCCGTCCCAGTCCTCCTCCGCCATGCCGTCCTCGAGCGACACGACGGGATAGCGCTCGACCATGTCGACCCAGTAGGCGACCATGTCGTCAGCTGAGAGGGACCTCCCCTCGCCTTCGAGCCGGTAGGCACCGTCCCGGAAGAACTCGCTGGAAGCCGCGTCGAGCGCGATGGCGATCTCCTCACCAGGGATGCGCCCGGCAGCCTCGATCGCCTCGACGAGGAGCCGCAGCGCGTCCTCGTTCGCCGCGAGATCCGGGGCGAAACCTCCCTCGTCTCCCACCGCCGTCCCCAACCTCCGCTCGTGCAAGACGGTCTTCAGGGTGTGATACGTCTCGGCGCACCAGCGGAGCGCCTCGGAGAACGACGCCGCCCCGACCGGGACGATCATGAACTCCTGGAGGTCGACGTTGTTGTCCGCATGGACCCCGCCGTTGAGGACGTTCATCTGCGGGACGGGCAGGACGTGTGCGTCGACTCCGCCGACGTAGCGCCACAAGGGCATGCCGAGCTCTTCGGCCGCCGCCCGGGCGACCGCAAGCGAAGCGCCGAGGATGGCATTCGCCCCGAGCTCCGCCTTGTTCGGCGTGGCGTCGAGATCGATCATGGCGTAGTCGACGGCCCGCTGGTCGGCCGCGTCCATCCCGCTGAGCAGGCTGTTGATCTTGTCGCGGACGTTCGCCACGGCCCGCGACACGCCTTTGCCGTTGAACCGATCGCCACCGTCACGAAGCTCGACCGCTTCGAACGTCCCGGTGGAGGCACCGGAAGGGACGATCGCCGTGCCCTCGACGCCGGACGCGAGCGTGCAGACGACCTCGATTGTGGGGTTGCCTCTCGAGTCGAGCACCTCGCGGGCGTGCAGGCGTGAGATCGCTGTCACGGCGTTACTCCTGTTGAAGGTGTGATTCAAGTTAGCAAAGTGGCAGGTGTCGCTTGTGGACGGGGCCGGCGGAGTCCTGCTGGGCGATCCAATCCACGAAGGGAGTCCCGTCGGCCTGCGCCTCTCCCTCGAGTGCTCTCACACGATCCGCCAGCCTGTCGAGCGCATGGCGGAGCGCGGCCTCCGGGTCGATGCGGCGATCGGCACTCCATCGGGCGAGGAACATCAGCAGGTCGCCCACCGCCGACTCGGTGGTTGAGATTGCGTCCCCCACGGCGGCAGCATTCTCAACCGGCGAGCCGAGGAGCGAGACGAGGCGCTCGACCAACCCTTCGTTCGCCTCCCCGGTCCTCTCCCAGCCGAGCCCGACGCTGCGCAGCTTCCGCTCGACCTTCTCCGCCCTGGCGAGCGCCGGCGTCGCGGCGGGGATGCCCTCGAGCAGGTGGGTGCGCTGTTTGGCCTCGTCCTTCGACCGTTCCCAGTTGCGGATCACGTCGTCGGCGGTCTCGGCGTGCGCGGAGGCAAAGACGTGGGGGTGGCGGGCGATGAGTTTCTCGTCGAGGTTCCGAGCGACGTCCGCGAGCGTGAACAGGCCTTCCTCAGCACCGAGCGTGGCGTGGAAGACGACCTGGCAGAGGAGGTCACCGAGCTCCTCCTCGGCATGGGCGGCCGCCTCGGCGGAGGCGTGCTCGGGGTCGTCGCCGAGCGCCTCGAGGGCCTCGATCGCCTCGTAGGACTCCTCGAGCAGGTGGCGAACGAGTGAGCCGTGGGTCTGCTCCCGGTCCCACGGGCAGCGCTGGCGGAGCGTGGCGACGGTTGCGGCGAGTCGTGCGACGGCCGCCGCCGGTGCGGCCTCGACGGCCGGGACGAAGACCGACGTCAGATGGTCAGGCTCGATGGTGCGGTCCAGGTCAGCCCATGCCACGTCGAGCACCTGCTCGTCGGGGAGATCGAGGTGGTGGAGGATGACCGCCCGCTGTCCGGCGGCGGGCTCGTCCAGCGCCAACTTGACGTCGGAGAGGATCTGACGGGACCAGGTCTGCCCGAGCACGACGGGTCCGGCTGCCGCCGCAGCGTGCACGGCGAAGTCCCCCGCATCTGCGAGGCGGACGCCGAGAGAGAGGGGGTCGATCCCCAGGCGGTTCCAGACGAGTTCGAGGTATGAGACCGCCGGCTCGACACGGACCGTGACCCCCATGCCGGGCGCCCGCTCCCGGAGCATCTCGACCGTCCGCTCGGCCACGGCCGGCGAGCCGGGCACGGCGTAGCAGACGAGACCGTCGGCAGCGGTAGCGGCCGGGGAGGCCAGGAGGCGCTCCACGATCGTCTCGTACACCTCTTCGAAACGCCGCCCCTCCTCATACGCATCGTCGAACCCGCTCGAGTCGTCCCGCCGCTGGAGAACGGCCTCGACCGACGGGTGCCGGAACGTGCGGAGATAGACCTCGTCGGCTTCGTCGATGACGGCGAGGGCTCGAGCAGTGAGGTGCTCCGGCCCGGCGGGCCCGAGGCCGATGACCGTGATCAATGGACGCCTCCGCTCTGGCCGCTCGGGGTGCTGCGGGTGCTCAGGATGCTCAGCCTGCTCAGCCTGCTCAGGGTGCGCGTCCCGCTCAGCGTGCCCTGCCTTGCCTGCTCTGCCTGGTCAGCCTGCTCCGTCTGCTCAGCCTGCTCCGTCTGCTCAGCCTGCCCCTGACGGCGCCGATC
>JAJYGM010000734.1 GCA_021785095.1 Actinomycetes bacterium | reverse complement strand
TGAACCCCGCCCGCTCGTGACGATCGAGCACGGATTGGACCTCGCTCGGAAGCGCCGCCCGAAGGCTCGCCGCGTGCCGGGCGAACCGCGGCATGCTGGCCGGGCCGCTCGCGAGAATCAGGCTCACGGCCGGCGGCCGCTCGTCCAGGACGTACTGCAGGGCGAGCATCCCGCCCCAGGAGCTGCCGAACAGGTGGAAGCGCTCCAGCTCGAGCGCCGCGCGAACGGCGGCCAGCTCGCGAACAGACCGATCCACGGTCCACAAGGACTCGTCCTCCGGACGCTCGGAGCGGCCACAGCCGAGCTGGTCGTAGAAGACGACCTGCCGCCCATCGGCCAGCGCGGCAAGTGGCGTCAGGTAGTCGTGCGGGAACCCGGGACCGCCGTGCAGGCAGAGGAGCGGCACGCCCCCCTCTCCGACGCGCCCGAACCACACCCGGCCCCCAGGGACGTCCAGGAACCCCTGATCGGCCCATTCGATCGTACCGCCGTCGGATGCCGCCATCTCGTCCCTGCCCCCAAGGTCGTGTGTTCCCGGACGCGAACGGATGCTCCAGCGAGCGGGACCGCTCTCTCCACAAGTAGGAGCGGTCCCGCTCGCATGGGCCTACTCAGCGCGTGTACTCCACGGCCTCCACGACGGGCTCGACCTCCCCCGCGACGAAGAGCGCGCCTGCCCGGCGCACCTCCTCCGGGCGCCTCCTCGTCAGGTAGAGAAGGACCCCGAAGCCGATCACGATCCACGCCCCCACCAGGTATGGAGCAAGATCAAAGGGGAACGGGCCAGGGGGGATGACCGATCCATACAGCACGACCCCGATGAAGACGGTCCCCACCGCCGGGATGATGCCGTGCCGAAGCATGCTGAAGCTGCTGCGGCGCTGCTTCCAGAAGAAGCGGATGCAGGCAACGCTGATGAGGGCGTAGATGACGAGGTAGGCGACCGTCTCAACGATGCCGAAGAAGCCGAACGCGGTGATCGGGGCCATGAGCAGCCCGAGCCCGATCCCAAGGACGAGGGTGAGGACCCCGAGGGCGAGCACCGCGTTCCCAGGCGTCTGCCGGGTCGGGTGCATCTGGCTGACCCACCTCGGGAACAGCCCATCCCGGCCCATGGCGTACACGATGCGAATCGTTGCGTTGGCGAAGGCGATCGCGACGCCGTACAGGGAGACGACGCCGGCGATGTCGATCAGCACCGTCAGCTTGGATCCCCACAGCGCCCGCCCGATCGTGTCGAACGGCGCGGCGTCGGTCGCGAACTTCGCCATGTTGTGGACGCCGTAGCCGATCGTCGCGATGTAGGAGATGAGCACGTAGAACACCCCGATGACCACGACGGAAAGGAACACCGCCTTCGGGATGGTCCGCCGGGGGTTCCGAGCCTCCTCTCCGAGGACCGCAGATCCCTCGAATCCGAGGAAGCTCAGGATCGCGAGGACCGTGCCGAGGAAGAAGTCACCGCCCTTGGGGACCGAGCCGATGCTGAAGGGCGCCGCGGTCAGCTGGCCCTTGCTCCCGAAGTGCACCAGTACCGTGACCGCGAGCGCCAGACACACGCCCACCTCGAACAGGACGAACGTGAGGTCCACCCGAAGTGACTGGCGGATCCCCTGGTAGGTGAGGCCGAAGACCAGGCCCGTCCCGATGATGAACCACGCCACCCAGCTGATGTTGGCCCCGGTCCACCGCAGGACGAGGTCGTGCAGGGTGACGCCCAGGATGACGAACGTCGCAGCCGGAATGAACGCGTAGGACACGAGGGTCATCCAGCCGGCCATGAAGCCCCACCGGGACCCGAGGCCCTGAGCGACGTAGGTGTAGAAGGATCCGCTCGACGGCAGCTCGGCGGCCATCAGGCTGACCTGGTTCGCGACGAGCAGCGCGATGACGAAGCTGACCACATACGTGAGGGGGATCGCGGCCCCCGCGAGCCCCGCCTGCGGAATCGTATTGAAGAACACTGCGGCGGCCGGCGCCATGGCGGCAACCGAGAGGGTTACCGCATGGCGCAGCAGGAGCGAATCCTTCTTCAGCCCGGTCGCGCCGCCGGATCCCGGACTTGCCGGATCGGCCATCCCAACCCCCTGTCGATGACATCGTCGGTCCCCCGACGAACTGGGTTTGCGGCCTGCTCGTGGACCGGCGGGCACGGGTCCACGAGCCCCCACTCGGGCGTCGCCTGGCGCCCCCACTCCCTCCCAGTGCCTGGCCTATACCAAGAAATCGGCGCACGCTATCACCCATGACTCCCCCAATGCAACGTGGTGGGCCCGGGCCGTCCGCCGGCTGGCTCGTGCTGCGGATCTGGGAGCACGTGTCAGCGGAGGTCGCCGCCGACGAGATTGCCTTCGCGGTCGAGTGCGTGCCCCCTCACGCACCGTGAGCTGCACGCCCGGGACGGCGACGGCTCACGCCAAGGTCGGCAGCACCGCTCGCCTGATGCTCACCAGCCGTCTGCCGCTCGATCGCCTGCCCATCCACCAAGTCGCGACCGCGACGGCCTGGGCGAGGGTTGGGAACGGACCCTTCGTGGGACCGTCGTTGAGCTGCACCGTGTAGGCGACCTTCGCCGGCGCCGAGTTCCCCAGGTACCCCCTCACCCACCCGAGGTAGTCCTCGATCGGGAACCCCCTCCCCGGGTCGGTGTGGCCGCCGACCGTGCCGAAGGCCTCGGTCACGGCCGCGTGCGCCGCGATCCCCCGCGCCCCGCGCCGGAGCTGCTCCGGCGTGAGCAGCCGGACCGGGATCCTGTACGCGCGGCACCACGCCGCGACGTGGAAGGCCCCGCGCCGAAGCGTCGCCTCATGGCGGAGCCACTCCTCCCTCGACCACCGGGCGTATCCCACGTGCTCGACGTGGAGCCCGTTCCGGTTCGCCCCCGGGGCGCCCCAGGGGATCACCTCATCGGGCAGGCACCGGTAGCAGCCCCCGTCGTCGACCACGAGCTGCGTGGAGGCCTGCGTCGATGAGGCCGCGAAGAACCGCGCCACCCCGGCCGCCGTCCCCCCCTCCGTCGAGTGCAGCACGACGAGCGAGACATCCCCCGGCGCCCGCGGCCCCGAGTCGTGCGCCGCCCGGATCTCCCCGTGGCAGGCGGCAGTGACCTGATCCCCCATGGCGTCCTCCCCTCGTCCGCGCGCCCGGCCGGCACGCCGCAAGCCCTCGCGCCGCAACCCCTCGCCCGCCCCTACCGCCCCATCCCGAGCGCGTAGAGGCTCGCGCTCCCCTCGCCGAAGCGCACGAACTCCACCACCGCGAACGTCGGCGCGGTGTCCAGGTGCCCGTCGCGCGCGGCGATCCACACGTAGGCGACGTTCCCGCAGATCGGCTGGCCGGTGACCGTGTCGAGCTTGGTCCACCCGATCCCGTCCGAGGACACGTACAGCCGGATCGCGTTGTCCGAGGTGCCCACGATCGCGAGGTAGGCGGTCGTCCCGAACGCGAGCGAGTGGACGGTGCCCGCCACCCCGCTCGAGCACCGGTACCCTCGCGCCTCCAGGCCGTCGACGTTACGCCGAAGGTGCACGAGCGCCCCGTCGAACGGCTCGTCGTACAGGGCCCGCGGTGCCGCCCGCTCCACCGCCAGCGTCACCCGGTCATCGGTCCCGGTCGCGTTCCCGAGCCGGACCTTCGCGCACACCGCCCAGCGCGTCCCCGATCCCGGCGCGAACCCCCGGTAGGCCTTCAGCAGGCTCTGGCCGATCGGCTGGATCACCAGGGCACCGGGGACGTCCAGGCCCACGTTGTAGCGGGGCGCCGTCGGCGGGCTCCAGACCCACTCCCCGAGCGAACCCTGCCCCGGCACCCCCGAGGGCGCCTGCCAGGTCCAGGCCGCCGCGAGCGGCCCGTCCATCTCCTCGTTCTTCGCGTTCGGCGCCCCCGGGGGGATGTCGAACGCCGACCACGCCGGCGGCGCGGCGGCCGGGGGCGGGAGCGCCCGCGGCTCCCAGGACCCCGCGGCCGCGTCGAAGGAGAGCACGTCGGCCTCGGCCGCCCCGGCCGCGGCCACGTCCGCGAGATCGTCCAGCACCGAGGGGACCGCCGGCAGCGCCCGCGGGACCCACAGGCCCGCCGTCCCGTCGAAGCAGAGCGCCTCCCCCTCGGCCGGCGCCGGCGCCGAGACGTCCGCGAGCTCCGCCAGCCGATCGACCCCCCGGGGGGTCGAAGCCGACCACGTCCCAGAGGAGGCGTCGAAGGCGAGCACGTCCCCCGCGCCGGCCCCGGCGGTCGAGACGTCGCCGAGATCGCCAAGCCCCGCGGGGTGCGGCTCCCCCGCCGTGTGCTCCGCGATCCCCTGCGCGAGCGAGGCCTCCACCCCCGAGCGCGTGGCCGGATCCAGCGCCGGGCTCGCGAGCGCGGCCGCCGTCCCCCCGAGCGTCCCGTCCCCGATCCGCTTCAGCCACCGCGCCAGGCGCTCCTCGAGCGTGAGCACCACCGCGTCGAGCTCCACGGTGAACGCGGGCCCGCCGGTCGCGTCCTCCGCGACCGCGATCGAGCGCACCCGGTGGGGAGCGAGGGTCCCGTCCACCGAGGGCGCGAGCACGTCGTCCCCGACCCCGAAGTCGACGTAGGGCGCGTGCCCGGGCGCCGCGAGGACCCGCACCGTCGCGGCCGCGCGCGGGGAGGCCGCCTCCCGAAGGGCCGCCTCCGCCGAGGCGGTCACCTGCCCCTCGTCGGTGACGTTCTCCAGGGCGAGGTAGCCCTCCCTTCGCCCGAACTCACCGACCGATGACGCGTCCTGGCGCTCGGCGAGCCCCGAGGGCGTCCGCACGAGCAGCGCGTTCTTGATGACCCCCTCGGCCTCGACCTCCATCTCGGCGACGTTGTGCGCGACCCGGAGCACGACCGGCGGCGCGTCGGGGGTCTGGGCCGAGCGGTCGATCCCCCGGCGCGCGTGGGCCCGGAGCCGGAGGTCCTCGGTCATCTCCACGTCGACCCCGAGCTCCGCAAGGCGCGAGGCGACCTGGAGCAGGTCGGTCCCGACCCCCTCCTCGAGGCTGAGCCTCCCCGGCCAGGGCGCGCCGTCGGCGTCGACCTCGGCGTCGAACTCCGCCGTCACGGCCGCGAGCGCCCCCCGCGTGCGCGCCTCGGCGACCAGGGCCCCGAGCACCTCCCCGGGGGTCGCCTGCGCGAAGGCGCGCCGATCCTCCCCCGCGAGCCCGGGGCCCGCGGGGTAGACCACCGCGTGCTCGAGCAGCGAGAGCACCCCGCGCCCCGACACCGCGACCCAGCGCCCGCCGTCCTCGCCCTCGGAGGCCGGCCGGTGCCGGCGCTGCTCGATGACGAACGCGAAGCGCGCCACCCCGTCCAGGTGGAACCGCACGATGTTGCCGAAGGCGAGCAGGTCGGGGCTCGCGACGAGCTTCGGGTCGCGCTCGTGGACCTCGAGCTCGCCCGCCCCGGGGTCAGAGAGCTGCTCGAGCCAGCGCCGCCCCCGCGCCCGGGGCAGCACGTCCAGCAGCGTCGCCGGCGAGGTCCCCGAGTACACCCGCGCCTCGATCCCCGAGCGGGCGAGGAGGGCCTCCTCGGCGAGCACCCGAAAGGCCACGGGGTTGGAGACCCGAAGGGTCACGGCCCGTTCGTCTCGCAGACCACGACGCCCGAGGGGGCCCCAGCCGGCACGCTCAGGCGCACCAGGACCCGCTCGACGTTCGCGGCGTCGACCGCGGGGTCGACCGCGCGCTCCGGCCCGTACGCGTCCGCGCCGGCGCCGACGCGCCGCCACTCGAGCACCCCGCACTCGCGCCCGGCGAGCAGGATCCGCCCCGCGTACTCGGCCGGGCTCGCCCCGAGCCCCTGGCCCACGACCTCGAACTCCCACCCCGCACGCCCGAACGCCGGCCGAGCGAACCAGAGGTGCGGGGTCGGGGTCGCATCGCACACCTCGCCCTCGTAGCAGAGGGCGTGCGCCTCCCCGGCAGAGGCCGGCGCTCCGCCGACGTTCTCGTAGGCGGCGGCGGCCCCAACGCCCGCCGGCACTACCACCGCCCCGACGTTCTCCCCGAGCGCGGCCACGCCAGCCCGACCTGGAACCGGCACCGCACCTGCGCTCAGGTAGCAGTACCCGACCCCCTCACGCGAGTTCGCCACGCCGACCCCCCCTTGCCCCTCGGTCGCCCGCTGGCTCCTCGCACGCGCGGGCGCCGAGTGCACGCTCCCCGTCGAGACCAGGCGCGCCCTGGCCATCGATCGGCGCCGCCCCCGCCCTGGCGGAACGCCGGGAGGGTCAAGCGGCAACGGCGGCAGGCCGATGACCCTTGCGAGGGCGCGAAGCGCCCGGCAACGCGAGGTGAGCGCGCGGTGACCCCGTCAGGAGAATCCGACCGGACGGCCGAGGCCTCCGCCGGCCTGTACCGCGAGATCGCCGAGCGGAGCCCGAACCCCGTGTGGATCTTCGACGCGGGCTCACTCGACTTCCTCTGGGTCAACCCCGCGGCGCGAGCCACCTACGGCTACTCCGAGGAGGAGTTCCTGTCCCTTCGGGTGACCGACGTCCGCCCGCCCGAGGACGTGGAGGCGTTCCTCGCCCACCTGCGGACGGTCGCCGAGGAACCCGACCCCGGCAGGATCTGGCGCCACCGCACGAAGGAGGGAGCCCTCCTCGACGTGGAGACCTCCGGCGGCCCGATCTCCTACCAGGGCAGGTCCGCCCGCTTCGCGATCATCCGGGACGTCACCGGGCTGGTGCGGGCTCGCCGGGAGGCCGAGGCCCGGGCCCGGCGGCTCGAGGCCCTGCACGCCATCGACCGCGCCATCATCGAGGGAGTCTCGGTCGCCGAGATCGCCCACGTCGCCCTCGGGCGCCTGCGCGAGGTCCTCGCCTGCGACAGGGCAAGCCTCATGCTGGTCGGCCCGACGCCCGGGGAGGGCAGGCTCTTCGCCGTCGTGCACGAGGACCCCACGCGGGTCCTCCAGGGCGAGACGTTCGCCCTTGCCCCATACCAGGAGATCCTCGAGCGAGTCCGGTCAGAGGGCGTCTACCGCTGCGAGGACCTCTCCGGCGAGCAGGGGCTGCCCCCGATCCTTGCGCGCCTTCGCGACGAGGGCCTCGCCTGCGTGCTTTCGCTGCCCCTGCGCCGGGGGGGCGAGCTCCTCGGCACGCTCGCGCTGTACTCGAGGCGCGCATCGGCGTTCGGGGCCGAGGAGACCGAGGTCGCAGGCGAGCTCGCCGACCAGCTCGCGATCGCGATTGCCCAGGCCGAGCTCCGCGACCGGGAGCGTGCCCTCGCGGGGGAGCGGCTGCGGCTGCTCTCTGACCTCGTGACCGCCCAGGAGGAGGAGCGCCGGCGGATCTCCGGCGATCTGCACGACGACGTCCTGCAGAAGACCGCGGCCCTTGCGATGCGCCTGGACATGGCGGCCGGGCGCCACCCCGAGCTCGACCGGGACCCCCAGCTCGCACGGCTCCGCGAGGTCCTCGCCGGGTCCATCGCCGCCCTTCGGACCGCGACGTTTCGCCTCCGCCCGCCCGAGCTCGACCGCCGGGGGCTCGCGGAGACGCTTCGGGCCTACCTCGCCCAGGAGA
>JAJYGM010000777.1 GCA_021785095.1 Actinomycetes bacterium | reverse complement strand
ACGGCATCATGATCGGGCTGAGCCAGTCGCAGACGCGCGAACTGCTGGAGCAGGGCTCCGTACATGCGGAAGACCTGCTTCATCCCCATCATCTCGCCGAGCCTGGTCTTCAGGCTGAACCGGTCGAACCCCGCGTGCTGGATCAGGTTCACGCCGGTCGCCGTCTGATTCAGCGTCGGGGAGTCGGTGCCGAGCTGGTAGGCGGAGACGCCGGTGGTGCGCTCGATGAAGTTCTCGGTCTGTTGCGCCTCGGCGAAGGCGCTCGAGGTGACATCGCCGACCGGCAGGCGGGCGACCGCGTCCTGGAGCGGCACGTCGCCCTTCACGCGGATCACCTGGCCCGGCTTGCTCGCGAGGTCGCGCAGGTCGAAGATCGACTGCTCGCGGACCGCCCAGGTGGCGTTCATGGTGATCTTGACGTTGTCGACGCGCTGGTTGACCAGGGCGTTCGTGAGGTCCTGGAGGCCCTCGATCGTCTCGATCTCGCCCTGGCCCCAGAACTCGTGGGGGACCAGGTTGTCAACGATCCGCACGAACGGCTTCATCCCGTGGGTGAAGGGGTTCGAGTGGGCCCGCAGGATGGCCTTGCGGTTGGCCATCGTGATGACCCGCCCGTCGTCGGTCCAGAACTCGAGCAGCTCCACCGGGCGACGCGTCGGGTCGTTCAGGATGCCGCCGTCCAGGCCGATCTCGCCGAGGCGCAGGGCCATCGGGTCGTCCCGGATGTAGGCGAGGTCGGTGACCGACATGTTCGGCGGGAGGCGGAAGACGCCCTCCTCGACCCTCTTCAGCACGTAGGCCATCTCACGGTAGGTGCGGTGGATCACGTACCGCGCGCTTTGGACGTCATCGGCCTCCGGCGCGACGAAGAAGTTCATGATGTCGACGGCCTCGGCCGCCGGCCCGTCGTAGACGACGTAGGGAACCTGCTCGAAGTTGAACCCGACGTCCTGGTAGCCGAGAACCTGGTCCTCCTCGCCGTAGACCACCGTCCCATCGGGATCGGTCAGCACGGCGCCGGAGTCCGGGTCGATGTAGGGCACCGACATCTTCTGGGTGACCGGCTCCTGGACCGGGATCTTCTCGGTCTTGTAGCGGATGTCCTGGCGCTGGTAGATCTTCAGGATCCCGGTGCCGTACACCAGGCTCTCCCAGGTCGACTTCACCCACTCGGGGTAGAAGTCGGACTCCTCCATCGACCAGTCGAGCAGCTCCTCCATCGCCCGCGCCGCTGGGACGTCGAACGGCGTGACGGGCTTCACTCGCGGGGTCGGGCGGTTGGTGAGGAGCTTCGGCATGATCGTCGCGACCACCCAATAGCTCACCGGGTAGAACACCTTGCTCCGCCAGTCACCGACCACTCGCTGGACGTAGTTGCGGTACAGGCGGTAGTAGCGGAGCCACCGGTCGAAGAACGGCATCCGCGCGCGCTCGGCGGCGAGGAAGGCGTCGTAGGCCCAGCTCACCATGATCGCGTGCTGCTCCTCATCCTGCGGGTAGAAGTCCTGCAGGCCTTCCGAGGCGGGGTTATAGCCCGCGTCGTCGTGGTTGGTGACGTCCCGGGGATCCTGCGGCGAGTGCTCCCCGAGCGCGCCGAACTCTTCCGGCAGCGTCCAGGGAGTCGGCGTCCAGATGCCGTAGGGGCGGTAGTCGATGGGGATGTCAGGCACTCGGTCCCACCTGCGTCGTCGGGAGCGCCCCACCCCAGAACAACGGCATCGTGTTCGCCGAGGGCATCATGCCAAGAGCCGGCGAGAAGTAGCCGGGGAGCGGCATGACCGGGAACACGTAGCCGCCTGAGGGAGGCGCGAGGTAGCTCCAGGAGCCCTGCGGCATCCCGAAGGCGAGGTTGTACTGGAACTGCCCGCTCCCGGGCCCCTGGGGCGGCAGGTAGGCCTGCGGGCCGAAGGACGGAGCCCCCGGCACACCGCCGGCCGAACCCGGCACGAACGCCCCACGGGGTGCGAAGGCCGCGTTGTAGCCGCCAGCGAACCCATAGCCCCCGCCGGGGAAGGGCACCATCGGGCCGGGCGGCGAGTGCAGGGCCGGGTTCGGGGCGAAGCTCCGAGGCCCGACGTTGACGAGCTGGGGCGGCTGGATGCTCGTGCCCGTCCTCCGAGGACCGCCGGGCGACGGGGTCTGGAGCTTCACGCCTCCGTAGGGGAGCTGCCCCCAGGGCCCGCGCGGCTGCGGGGCGCGCGCGGGCCGGTTCACCGTGAGGCTAGGAACCCCGGCCATGCCGCCCCATCCGCATCGGGGCGTCAGGGCTTCGCCCGGGGCCGGCCCTGTGGCCGACCGCCTCCACGGCCTTGCGGGGCTTGCGGGCGACAGCCTTACGGCCGGAGACGTCGCGCACGCGGCGAGCCTGGTTGCCCATCTCGGTCGTGACGGGGCCGCTCACGATCTGGTCGGCCATCAGGAGGCCGTGGGAACGGCCGTCGCGGGGTCCTGGGCGGCAACAGAAGCCGTGGCGGCGGTGTTCTGGGCCACCGGGGACGCCTGCACGTCGACAGGCGCCACAGGAGGCGTCCCTTCGGACGGGGCTTCGCCCGGGCCTACGGCCTGGGCCTGCAGGGCCGGGTTCGGCGCCTCTACCGCCGGCTCGAAGACCGGGAACTGCACGGCCGGGGCATCTCCGGTGAGGTCGTGGATGACGAGGACCGAGTCCTCGGTGACCATAACCTCCACACCAGAGAGGCCGGCCTGCATCGGCTCCTCGATGAGCTCCTGGTCCCCGTGCGAGCTGCGACGGATGAGCTTCAACGTCTTCTGTGCCATCGAAGGCTCCTATCCCCTCGCGTTGAGGGTCGCGTCGGTGATCGGCTGGCCCGTGGCGGCCGCCAGGGCAACAGCAGGCCCCGAGAGGCCGTAAGGGCCGTTCGGCCCCTGCAGCCCGTAGGGCGAGAAGTACCCGGGAGACATCTGCATCCCCGCCGGGATTCCGTTCATCGTGGGCGTCCCAAGCGCCGCCGGCGGGATGGGACCGCCCGAGGAAGGCATCATGCTGGGGGGCGCCCCCCCGAACCCGGGCGGCGGCGTCGGGCCAAGCCCCCCCGGGTTCGAGGGGCCGGCGGGAACCTGGCCGATCGAGCCGCCGAGGACATGGGCGAGGACGGCCATCACAGCCTGCGGCGGGAGCTGGGCAAGCAGCGCCTGGGCCTGCGGCGGGAGCTGGGAGATGATCGCCTGGAGCTGGGGCGGCAGGCCCTGGAAGCCATTCATCGGAGGGCCGCCCTGCATGGGGGCCCCTCCGGGCATCGTCATCGGCCCGGGGGCTCCCGAGGGCGGCGCCTGGCCGGGCAGCGGGAGCTGCGGCGGTGACTGGCCCATGGGGAGCTGGTAGCCCGGCACCATGTTCGGGCGCATCGTCATCGAGGGGTCGCCCGGGGGCAGCATCAGGGGTTCACCATCCAGTCCTCGGAGATCAGGTGGCGCCAGAAGCGCCAGAGGCCGTAGCAGGAGATCAGAGCGAGCAGGGAGCGCTTCATCCCCGTGGAGGCAGGACGGCCGAGCCCGGGTTCAGGAACGCGTGCGTCTTCGGGTGCTTGTCCCGCAGGACATCGAGAAGATGCACGTGGTGGGCCCGCGTCAGATGCTTGGTGCAGGTCTTCCAGGGCGTTCCGTCGACCGGGTGCTGGCCCCAGCGCACGCACCAGGGAACGCGGCAGCGCTTCATGCGCCACACCGAGACGGCGATGCTCGCCGGGACCAGGACCGAGAGGACCTGCGCCCAGTTGGCCGCGTCCCCGAGCCCGATGAGCGCCATCAGACCCTCCTCACGGGCCCACCTGAGCCCGGACATTCGCGTTGATCGAGCGCAGCGTGTCCAGGCGCGACTGCAAGCTGCGGATCTTCTGCTTGGTAGCGTCGACGCGCGCCTCCATCGTGAGGTGCGCCCGAAACAGCGGCTCGTTGGCCACGTTCGCCTCGGCCTTGCGGTTCTCCTCGGACTTGCCCTGCGAGTGAAGGATCGAGCGGAAGTACGCGAGCTTGTAGTCGGCCTCGACCTCCGCCGAGGCGTCCGCGAGCTCGATCAGCTTGTCGGTCCACTCCTCGAGCTGGTCGGACACCTTGACCATCAGGTCCTCGATGTCGACCTGGGCGTGGATGCCCATCAGTTCGCCGAGCCCTTGATGGAGGGGACGTGGGCAACGACATGCATCCCGTGGGCGAGCAGGTGACGAGCCATCGCCACCTTCGCCGGCACGGGGGCAGCATCAGAGAAGAAGGTGGGCGCGCCGTCCTTCCAGACGACGACCACGAAGGCGTGCGCCTCAAAGAGCAGGTCGATCATCTGGTCGAAGTCCACCGCTCACCTCCAGTATGGAAACGGCTGTCAAGCACCCGTCGCACCCTCCCCAGGCTTGTAGAGGTCCGGCACGCCGCTCGAGGGCCCGGTGGCGTAGCGGGAGATTGCGACGGATCCGGCGGCCGACATGACGCGGTCGTCGTGGCAGCCGTCCTGGGCCTGGGGCTTCCCGTCCTCGCCGCGAACGAACGTCCAGCACTCGCGAATGAGGTCGGCGTCCCAGATCGCGATCTCGTCCTGGCGGATCAGGGCCGAGAACTCATCGAGCATCGGCTGGCGCGTCTCGACGTTGGTAACCCAGCCCGCGAGGACGGTCGGCTTGTTCGTGCGGCGGTTGATCGTGCGGTGGTAGAAGAGGTTCGGGTAGGCGAGGTCGTCCTTCAGGATGCGGATGACCGTCTCGCCCGAACTGTGGTTGCGCTCCACGGCGACGAGCGCCGGCTGGTAGGAGAGCCGGTCGACCGTGCTCGATCGGCTCGAGTAGAAGAAGCCGAGGTCATAGAGCATCTGGGCGAAGATCTCTGGCGCGATCCGGCCATGCAGGTTCGCCACATAGCTCCGGGTCGAGACGTCGTACACGTAGGCGGACGAGAAATCCGACCCTCCACCCTCGAAGTCGACGTCGACCCCTCGCGCGGCCACTCGGCGCCCCGACGCGGTGTCGGCCCAGATGACGTAGACGCCGTCCTCCCGCGGCCGCTCCCAGGCCCGCAGGTACCCGCGCTCCGCGGGCCGGAAGGCCACGCCGCCGAGATGCTGCACGATGTTCCCGCGCACCGGGGACCGCGTGACCTCCTCGTAGCGGATCAGGGCGTCCTCGTCGAAGAACGGGTTGCCCGACACCAGGAAGGCCTCTCGAGGGGTGGCCGGGTACTCCTGGCGGAACTTCCGCGCGTCGCCGGCGAGCTTCTCCTTGATCGTCCGGCGCCGCCACGCGAGCTGGGAGTGAGCAAGGACGTGGTGCTCGCCCTCGAACAGGATCCCGGCAGTGAGCGCCTCGCGCTCGAACTCGTCCAGCGTCTCGTCGATGTGGCGGACCTCCGCCTCGCCGACCGGGACCGAGTACTCCTCGTGGATCCACCAGGGCAGGAAGATCGCGACCCAGCCCGAGTCCGGATCGGCCTCGGCCTCGTTCCAGAGCTCGTAGAAGAGCCCCCCGACACCGTTGGCGGTCGACTCCACGACGATCTCGGAGTCCTCGTCGGGAACCGCCTGCATGAGCGAGGTCCACGCGGCGTCAGGGGTGGTCCAGAAGGCGAGCTCCGAGAGGTGCAGGAGCTGGATCGTGGAGGCCCGGCCCACCTCGGCGTCCTTCGCCGTCTCGACCCCCACCTGGCTCGAGAGGCCTCCGCCCGAGGGGTCGTCGAAGACCAGGTGCTTGCCCTTGGTCGCGAACCTCTGCTTCGGCTTCAGCGCCGGCGGAAGCTCCCGGTTGTACCGGTCGTAGATCTCGAAGAGCTTCTCGGAGCGCTTGCGCTCGTCGGCGACGACCAGGGACTCGATGCCCGGACGCATCGTGACCGCGCGGTAGAAGCGGCCAGCGACGTAGGTCGAGACGCCCTGCTGGCGAGCCTTCAGGATCACCGCCCGCACGCGACCCTGCTCACGGCGCTGGCGGGAGATGCGCTCGTGGACCATCCGCTGAGAGCGGTTCAAGTCCAGACGCGCGATGCCGGCGTCCTTGGTCCGGATCTTGAGACACGTCCGGGCGTAGAGCGCGAAGTCCTGCTGGAAATCCCGCAGGGCCCGTTCAAGATCAAGCGGCGGCGCTTCGGCTTCGGTCATGGCAGCACGAGCAGCTCGTCGAGCTCGACGAGCCCGCGCCAGCCACCGGGCAGCACGGAGGGCCGGACGTAGACAGGCTCGGTGGGACCGCCGCAGATCCAGCAGACCTCCAGAGCACCGGCGACCTCGCACCGGGGACAGAGACGAACGGGAACCTGCTGAGTGTCCAGCGAGACAGCTACCCAGTCGTCCAGAACGATGTCCTGTGGGACATCGTCGACGCCAGGCATCAGCGGCCGTGGTGGAAGCGCTCGGCCAGGTTCAGGCCGATGGCGATGCCGACCAGAACCCCGCCAAGGAACGCCACGATCACTTGCCCTTGGCCTTCCCCTTGCCGAGCACGCGGTCAGCCTTTGCGTCGATCCGGCTCTCGGTCTGCTTGGACATCCGGCCGGCGTTCACAGCCTGCGAGGCGCGGGCCTTCGCGTTGCGGGCGTGGGCCTTGTCGGGCATCGGGTAGGCGCGCTTGCCGGGCTCGCCGAAGTCTGACTTGGGGAGCGCCTTGCGGCCGCTGGTGGTGAGTCGTGCCATCTCAGTCCTCCGGTACGGGCTCGTGGGCCGTCGTCGGCCCGTGGACAGGTTCGAAGTGCGGCGTCCCCACCGGCGCACATCCGTGGGACAGGCTCGTGTGCAGCCGCAGGGCGATCGGCTGGGACTTGGGCTCGCCGCAGAAGGGGCACAGGACGATCACAGACGGCCGCCCGGGCTGAGCCCTGCGACCAGGACCCTTCCGTCCTCGTCAACCACGACCGTGGACCAATCGATCGTCGCCTCGAGCACCGCCTCGCGCTGCTGGTCGCCACAGCGCTGGCAGCGGGTGAGGTTGCAGGAGGGGCAGGCCGGCACGATGTTCTCGTGGACGTAGCGCCCTCCGTCGCGGCCGCAGACGGGGAAGCGGTCGACGTGCATGGACTCGAAGCTCACGAGGGCCCCGCACCAGGTACAGGGACAGACCCCTCCGTCGCCGAACGTCTCGAGGATCCAGCGCTTGCGGGCTCTACGGTCGGAGGCGGAGCCGCGGAGGTCCTCCACGCGCCTTGCCGCGTAGTCCCGGGAGTACCTGGGCATGGAGGGCACCCTACCCTACCGGTCACGCGACATCAAGTAGCGTTTCCCGTGAAACATGGTGTAGGATGAGCCCCTCAACCGCACGGCACGGGCCCCAGGAGAGCCTCGACTCCCGGGGCCTTCGTGTGTCAGGATCCGGGCATGACGCTGACGAGCTGGATCGCGATCGGGATCCTGTGCCTGATCGCCTTCGGGATCGGTCGATCCTGGCCTACGAAGAGCTAGCGGCCTCGTAGGTCGCCTGGAACCGCTCGTCGGTGATCGGCCAGTAGTCGCCGCCGGGGCCCTGGACAATCCAGTCGCCCGGCGCGGCGAGCACGGTCCCGTGCAGGGTCTCCACCGCGAGGGACCCTGGGACGCCCGAGAGATCGGAA
>JAJYGM010000614.1 GCA_021785095.1 Actinomycetes bacterium | reverse complement strand
GACGAGCGCGACCGACGCGATCGCCCGTGCCACGAGGAGGGCCTCGCGCTGGACGACGTCCCGGGCTCGCTCGTCGCCGGCCGCCGCTGCGTCGAAGACGCGGCGCGCCGTGAGCCGGCCGGTCATCCCACTCTCGCGGGCGGCCCGGACGACCCCTGCCGCCGAGGCGGCCGCTTCGAGCGAGCCGCGCCGCCGCGCGTCGCGCATGTCGACGCTGCCGTCGGTGGCGATCGGGAGATAGGCGATCTCTCCCGCAGTGCCGTGGCTGCCGGAGTGGAGCTGGCCCGAGAGCACGAGGCCCATGCCCACGCCGGTCCCGACCGACACGAACGCGAAGGTGTCGACGTCGCGTCCCTGCCCGTGGTCCCTCTCGGCGAGCGCCGCGAGGTTGACGTCGTTTTGCACGAGGGTCGCCGGACCGAAGGAGCGCCGCAGCTCCGCGAGCACGCCGGGCCGCTCCCACCCGGGCAGTCCCCGCGCGACAGTGAGCGCGTCACGCGCCCGATCGTGGACTCCGGGGCTGCCGACGATGGTCTGGACGACCGCCGACGAGGCGATCCCCGCCTCGCGCAGCAGCTCGGCCGCGAGCTCGACGATCCCGGACATACGCGCCTGACCGCTCGCGGCGTGCACGCCACGAGTACCCCGGGCGCGGATCGCGCCGGTGAGGTCCGCGACACCACCTCGCAAGAACTCGCTTCCGACGTCGAGAGCGAGGACGAAGCCTGCGTCTGGTCGCAGCTCGTAGACGAGGGCCGTCGGTCCGCGCCCCCCCGTCCGCCGTCCGGCGACGCGCACGAGGCCGTCCCGCTCGAGGTTGACGAGCCCTGCACCCACGGTCGGCTTCGACAGCCCGGCGATCTTCGTCAGGTCTGCACGCGTGAGCTGCCCGAGCCTGCGGAGCGCGTTGAGCAGCACCTGCTCGTTGATGGCGCGCAGGAGCTGCGGGCGCCCGCCGCGACCGGCGCCCGGGACCGTGCCCTCCTGGTCGGTGCGCTCGGCTCGCTGCGTAACGATGCGTTCACGATAGCCCATTGCTACTGCGCCTCTAGATAGGTAACTTTCCTCACTGATGGTCTCTACTCGGTCCGACACCGCTGTCGAGCTTCCGGTGGTGCTCGCATTCGACGTCGGCGGGACCAAGATCGCCACGGCGGTGTGCGACAGCGCGGGGGGTCGGCTCTCCTCGAGCGTCGTCGCCACAGGAGCGGGGGACGGCGCGGGCGCGGTGCTCGCCCGCCTGGTCGCCGCGGGGCGTGACGGGCTCCGGCGCGCGGAGCTCGCGCGCGTCGGGCGCCGGGCGGCGCTCGTCGCGGCGGGCGTGTCGACGATCGGCATCCCGCACGAGCGCTCCGTCGAGCTCGCTCCTGCGATCCCGGGATGGGAGGGGGTCGCGCTCGCCCGTCACCTCGAGGACGCGTTCGGCGTCCCGGTCGCCGTCGGCAACGACGTGAAGGCCGCCGCGCTCGCCGAGTCCAGGTCCGGCGCGCTGCGTGGCTTCGACCCCGGCCTCTACCTCAACCTCGGCACAGGGCTCGCCGCGGCACTCGTCGTCGGCACCACGGTGCTCGCAGGCGCGCACGGCGCTGCGGGAGAGATCGGCTACAACCTGCTCGACCCGGCAGACGTCCACGCCGCTCTCGACAGCCGCCCGATGCTCGAAGGCGTCGTGAGCGGGATGGGCCTCGCAGCTGTCGCGTCCCGGCGTCTCGGGCGCCCGGTGACCGCGGCGGAGGTCTTCGAGGCCACGAGCGGCTCGGGGTCGCTCGCGGGGCTGCTCGACGAGTTCGTCGACCTGCTCGCGACACATCTCGTCAACCTCGTGATCGCGTTCGACCCCGCCCGCGTGGCCGTCGGTGGTGGGCTCGCGCGCTCGTGGGAGCGGCTCTGCGTCCCGCTCGAGCGGGCGCTCAAGTCGGGGGTGCCGTACCCGCCCGAGCTCGTCCTCGCGGCACACCCCTACGACGCCGCGCTGCTCGGCGCGGTCGAGATGGCACTCGAGCGCGCACGACCGCTTCTCGAGGACCCGGCACGCAAGAGCTGCGTGGCGAACGACAACAGAAGGGACAGCAGATGAAGAGACGTTGGCTGCCAGCAACCGTCGCGGTGCCCGTCGCGGTGCTCGCCGCAGGGCTCACAGCCGGAGCGCCCGCCTCGGCCGCCCGGGTGCACGCGACCCCTCACGCCTCCGGTCCCACCGGGACGCTCACGATCTCGAACGATTCCGTCTCGCTGTGGACGTGCGACTTCAACCCGTTCAACCCCGCGGTGTTCCAGGAGGCGGCCGGCTTCGTCTACGAGCCCCTCGTGTTCGTCAACACGTTGCAGAACGCGAAGACCACTCCCTGGCTCGCCTCGAGCTACGCCTGGAGCAACGCCAACAAGGTCCTCACGTTCACCATGCGCAAGGGGGTGAAGTGGACGGACGGCAAGCCGCTCACGGCAGCCGACGTCGTGTTCAGCTTCAACCTGCTGAAGAAGTTCCCCGCACTCGACCTGAACGCGGTCTGGTCCGTGCTCGACAGCGTCGTCCAGAAGGGGAGCGACCAGGTCGTCCTCACGTTCAAGACCGCCGCGGTGCCTTACTTCTACTACGTCGCCGACCAGGTCTCCATCGTCCCCGAGAGCATCTGGTCGAAGATCAAGAACCCCGTCACCTACCCCGACACCTCACCTGTCGGGTCGGGTCCCTACACGGTCAAGTCCTGCTCGGGGCAGAACATCACCTACGCCGCGAACACCCACTACTGGCAACCCGGCCTGCCCAAGGTCGCTACTCTCGAGTACCCGGCCTTCACCTCCAACCAGCCCGCGAACACCTACCTCGCGACCGGCCAGGCGCAGTGGGGCGGTCAGTTCATCCCCGGGATCAAGGCCTTCTACCTCGACAAGTCCACGAGCAACCACGACTGGTTCCCGCCGGTCGCGAACGTCTCGCTGTTCATCAACCAGAAGGTCGCCCCACTGAACGACGTGGCCGTGCGCCAGGCCATGGCCTATGCGATCAACCGGAGCCGCGTCGCGTCGATCGGCGAGTACGGCTACGAGCCGGCGGCCAACCAGGCGGGCATCGTCACGCCGACGTTCTCCTCCTGGCTCGACAAGCCCGCGGCCGCGAAGTACGGCTACGGCTACGACCCGGCCAAGTCCATAGCGATCCTCGAGAAGGACGGCTACAAGAAGGGTGCCGGCGGCGTGTTCGCCAAGAACGGCAAGTCGCTGTCGTTCACGATCATCAACGTGGGCGGCAACAGCGACTGGGTCGCCGACCTCCAGATCGTCCAGCAGGAGCTCGCTGCGGTCGGGATCAAGGTGACGGTCGACAACCTCGCCGGGACCGACTTCGACAACGACCTCTACAGGGGCAGCTTCCAGCTCGCCTTCGACAACGAGACCGGCGGGCCGGGTCCGTACTACGAGCTCCGCCAGCTTCTCTACGGACCCAACACGGCCCCGATCGGCCAGCTGGCCTCCACCAACTACGAGCGCTACTCGAGCCCGGCCACCGACAGCCTGATCAACGCGTACGCGGCTACCACGAGCACTGCGACCCAGCACCAGATCGTCAACAAGCTGGAAGGCGTGATGCTCGCCGACGTGCCGGTCATCCCGATCACCGAGTCGGTCGACTGGTTCCAGTACAGCACGAGCGCGTTCTCCGGTTGGCCGACCCCGAGCAACCCCTACGCGCAGCCGGCGCCGTACAACACGCCCGACAACGAGGTGCTGCTCCTGCACCTCACCCCGAAGAAGTGAGCGCTGCGGTCTCGTGAGGTACGTGCTGCGCCGGCTCGGCTTCTTCGTCGTCACCTTGTGGTCGTGCCTGACGATCAACTTCGTCCTGCCACGGCTGATGCCCGGCAACCCCGCCATCGCGATGATGGCGAGGTTCCGGGGAAGGGTGAACGGCCAGGTGCTCCACGCTCTCGAGATCGCCTTCGGCGTCAACACGAGGCAGAGCGAGATAGCCCAGTACTTCGGCTATCTCGGCAACACGCTCACCGGCCACCTCGGGGTCTCCCTGACCTTCTTCCCGAACACCGTTCTGCAGGTCGTGCGGTCCGCGATCCTCTGGACAGTCGTGCTCGTCGGCGTGACGACGATCATCGGCTTCGTGCTCGGGACCTTGATCGGGATGATCTCGGGGTGGCGGCGGGGGAGCAAGCTCGACAGCATCCTGCCTCCCGTGTTCGTCGTCACCTCCGCGTTCCCGTACTTCTTCGTCGCCCTGCTGCTGCTGCTCGCGTTCTCGATCACCCTCGGCTGGACCCCTCTCGGCTTCGGCTACTCGAACACCGACACGATCGGCTGGACCTGGCACTTCGTCGGCGACGTCCTCGACCACGCGATCCTTCCCGCATGCACGATCCTCGTCACCTCGATCGGCGGCTGGATCCTCACGATGCGCAACAACATGATCACGACCCTCGCCGAGGACTACGTGCGCATGGCGCGAGCCAAGGGCCTGTCGCCGGCGCGGATCATGGTCGACTACGCGGGGCGCAACGCGATCCTGCCCAACCTCACGGGCTTCGCGATGTCGCTCGGCTTCGTCGTGAGCGGAGCGATCCTCGTCGAGTACGTCTTCTCGTACCCCGGCCTCGGCTACATGCTCCTCGAGGCCGTCCAGAACGAGGACTTCGCTCTCATGCAGACGCTCTTCCTGCTCATCACGATCGCCGTGCTCGTCGCGATCCTCGTCGTCGACTTCGTGACGCTCGTGCTCGACCCGCGCACGCGCTCGGAGAAGTGAGGCGCAGATGGGCACCGTGACCCTCCGCCCGCCACCGGCTCGGGTCCAAGAGGCGGTCGCACGCCTTCGCGCCGGCACGGTCGGCAACCTCGCTCGCGCCCTCGCCGGCAACCGCAAGGCGCTCGTCGGGAGCGCGCTGCTCGCGTTCTTCGCCTTCTGCGCGCTCTTCCCGGGCGTTCTCGCAGCCGACGACCCGAACGCGGAGATCTACGCACGGGGCGCCGCTCCGTCGGCCGCGCACCTGCTCGGCACCACGTCCTACGGTCAGGACGTCTTCTCCCAGCTGATCTGGGGGACGCGGCAGTCACTCGTCATCGCTGTCGTCGTCGGCGGCCTGGCCACGGTGCTCTCGGTCGCGATCGGCGTCACCGCCGCCTACCTCGGGGGGATCGCAGACGACGTGCTCTCGCTGTTCACCGACGTCTTCCTCGTCATCCCTGCCTTCCCTCTCATCGTCGTCATCGCGGCCTACTCGAAGAACGGCGGGGACACGATCCTCATCGCGGTGCTCGTGGCCACGGGCTGGTCCTACGGCGCCCGCCAGCTGCGCTCGCAGGCCCTCTCCCTGCGGAGCCGGGACTTCCTCGTCGCGGCCAAGCTCCGGGGCGAGCGTCGATGGCGGATCGTCGTCTTCGAGATCCTGCCGACCATGACCTCGCTCATCGTCGCCAACTTCCTCGGCGCCGCGCTCTACGCGGTGCTCGCGGCGGCCGGGCTGCAGTTCATCGGCCTCGGCAACCCGAGCTCGATGAGCTGGGGGACGATGCTCTACTGGGCGGAGAACAACGAGGCGCTCCAGGCCGGCATGCCGCTGTGGGCAGTGATGCCGGGGGTGGCCATCGCGATGCTCGGTGGAGCGTTCTCGCTGTTGAACTTCGCCTTCGACGAGATCGGCAACCCGGCTCTCAGGCCGGTACGGAGGGCTCGTGGCCGACGCCATCCTTGAGGTCCGTGAGCTGAGCGTCGAGTACCTCACCCGCGGCGAGCCCGCGCACGCGGTCGAGAAGGTGAGCTTCGACCTCGCACCGGGCGAGTTCCTCGGCATCGTCGGCGAGTCCGGTTGTGGAAAGTCGACGCTGCTGTTCGCGATAGCGCAGCTCCTCAGCCCTCCGGCGGAGATCTCGACAGGCGAGGTCGTGTTCAAGGGCAGGAACATGGTCCAGATGACCGACAGGCAGCTCCGGACGGTCCGCTGGAAGGACTACTCGGTCGTCATGCAGAGCGCGATGAACGCGCTCAACCCCGTGAAGTCGATCGCCGCGCAGTTCGCCGACGCGATGGAGGCCCACGGGACGCGTTCGAAGGCCACGATCACCGCACGGTCGAAGGAGGTCCTCGCTCTCGTCGGGATCGACCCCGTCCACCTCGAGAGCTTCCCGCACCAGCTCTCGGGTGGCATGCGCCAGCGGGCGATGAGCGCTATGGCATTGCTTTTCTCCCCGGAGCTCGTCGTCATGGACGAGCCGACCTCGGCGCTCGACGTCGTCGCGCAGCGCTCCCTCATGGTCCAGATCAAGGAGCTCCAGCGCGAGCTCGGCTTCGCCGTCATCTTCGTCACCCACGACATGTCGCTTGTGAGCCACTTCTCCGACCGGCTCGTCGTCATGTACGCGGGCCAGATCGCCGAGCTCGGGCCGACAGATGAGGTCTTCGACGACCCGCTGCACCCCTACACGATCGGCCTGCTCGAGGCGTTCCCCTCGATCTACGGGCCGAAGGTCCACCTCGAAGGCGTGCCTGGCAGCCCGCCGGACCTCTCGGCGCTGCCGAGCGGCTGCCACTTCCACCCCCGCTGCGCGAAGGCGACGCCCCTCTGCTCGTCCGTCGAGCCCGCCCTCTACACGATCGGCGACCGGCACGTGCGCTGCCTCCTGCACCAAGGCGACGGGACGCGCAGTGAATGACGGCCCGGCGACAGAGAGCCCGGTGAGAGAGAGCCCGGTGACAGAGAGCCCGGCGACAGAGAGCCCGGTGAACGGCAACCCGGCGGCCGGCACGGCGGTGCTCGAGACGAAAGGGCTCACGAAGCACTTCCGTATCGGCGGCATGCGTGGACGTACGCTCCACGCCGTCGACGCGCTCTCGATGCGGATCGACGAGCGCGAGATCGTGGCGCTCGTCGGCGAGAGCGGGAGCGGCAAGAGCACGGTGGCGCGCCTGCTCGCGATGGTCTACCGGCCCACGGGCGGCGAGATCGCCTTCCGCGGACGGCCCCTCGGCGAGCTGCGCTCACGTCGCGAGGTGCTCGCGTACCGCGGCCAGGTCCCGATGGTCTTCCAGGACCCGTTCAGCTCGCTCAACCCCTCGCACACGATCGGCCACGTGATGCTGCGGGGCCTGAAGCTCCACCGGCCCGAGCTGAGCCGCACCGAGCGCCAGGCCGAGGCCGAGCACGTGCTCGAGGCCGTCGGGCTCGTGCCCGCGCGCCAGGCGCTCGCCAAGTACCCCTACGAGATGAGCGGCGGCCAGCGCCAGCGGGTCGGATTCGCGCAGGCGCTGTCGTACCGGCCGAAGCTCGTCCTCGCTGACGAGCCGGTGTCGATGCTCGACGTCTCGATCCGAGTCGGCCTGCTCAACCTCATGGCTCGGCTACGCGACGAACAGGGGGTCTCGCTGCTCTATATCACCCACGACATCGCGAGCGCCCGCTACGTCTCGGACCGCGTGGTCGTCATGTACGGTGGCCATCTCGTCGAGCAGGGTCCCTCCGAGGAGGTGCTCCACAACCCGGTGCACCCCTATACCAAGCTTCTCCTGTCGGCCGTGCCCGACCCGCGGGCACGCATCTCGATCTCCTCGGCCGACATCGGCGAGCCACCGCG
>JAJYGM010000438.1:1413-7638 GCA_021785095.1 Actinomycetes bacterium | reverse complement strand
ACGCCCGCTCGACGACTTCGAGATGGCCGTTGTGGAACGGGTCGAACGACCCCGGGAAGAGGGCGACGCTCACGACCGCCACCTGCGCGCGCGGGCCGCCGGTGCGTCGGACATGCGGGCCACGGTGACGAGCGTACCGCCGTAGCGGCGCGACCTCGCGACCATCCAGCCCGCGGGCAGCTCGAGGGCCGACCCCGATTCGAGCACGGCGACCTCCGCCTCGAGCAGCGAGAGAAGGGTGCTCCAGTCGGCGAACGCGTACGGGGGATCGCACAGCGCCAGGTCGACGTGGGGGGCGCGCCCCAGCCAACCCGGAAGCTCCGCTCGCACGAGCGACGCTGCAGGCGACGCCAGGCCGGTGGCGGCGAGGTTCGTCCGGACCGCGGCGAGCGCCGCGGCGTCGTGGTCGACGAAGGTCGCGGCGGCTGCCCCCCGCGAGAGCGCCTCGACGCCCAGGGCGCCGCTGCCGCAGAACAGGTCGAGCACCGAAGCGCCCTCGACGCCGCCCATCGAGCCCAGCACGTCGAAGATCGCCTCACGCACCCGGTCCGAGGTGGGCCGCACGCCGCCTGGCAGGCGGGCTGGGAGCCGGCGCCCCCGGCTCGAGCCGGCAATGACGCGCACGACGCCACGGTACCGCCCGGAGCGCGGGCGGGTGCGCTCACGTGCCAGCCTGTGCACCTGATGCACGGACCCGCAGAGCCGCCGGCTGAGTTGTCGACCGAAGCACCGCTCGCCGCGCCCCCCGCGGACGGCCACCTCCCCGACGGCAACGTGGCGGACGGCCACCTCCCCGACGGCACCGTGGCGGACGGGAGCGGGAACGTCACCGAGCGCTCGGTTCGGCGCCGGGACGCCGGCCAGCTCGCGGTGGTCACCTTCTCCCATGCGGTCCAGCACGTCTACGTGGCCGGGATGGCCGTGGCGTACCCGTTCGTGATCGCCTCGCTCCACGTGTCCTATGGGACCCTCGGGATCGTGCTCGGCATCGCGGGCATCGCCGGGGGGCTGCTCCAGGGGCTCGCGGGGTTCGTGAGCAGGGTCTCGTCCCGGATGCTCCTCTCCGTCCAGAACATCGGGATGGCCGTCGCCAGCGTGCTCGGCGGGATCTCGCCGGGCTTCGCCCTGTTCGGCGCGGCCCGCTGCATCGGCAGCGTGGTCTCCTGGCCGCAGCACCCGGTGGGAAGCGCGGTGCTCGCCAAGCGGTTCGCGGAGCGCCGCGCCTACGCCCTGTCCTGGCACGTGGCCGGCGGCAGCATCGGCACCGCGGTCACCCCCCTGGCCATCGCCGCGCTCATCGCGTCGTACGGCTGGCGGGTCGGCGTGGCCTTCCTCGCCGTGCCCCTGACGGTCGGCGGCGTGCTCGTCGCGTGGAAGCTGAAGAGCACCGGACCGGAGGGCGGGTCGGGTCCGGAGGGCGACCGGGACGTCATGGGTGCGCCCGGAGAGACGGTCTTGGCGGAGAATGCAGCCCGACAGCCGAAGTCCGGCCATCTCGACGTCCTGCGCGACATCCTCCGGAGCCGGGAGGCCTTCGGAGCCATGATCGCCGGGACGATCGCAGCCGGCGGGCGCGGCCTGGGCACCTTGGCGGTCTTCGTCCCCGCGTACCTGAAGAGCGGGCTCCACCTCCACGCGCTGACCGTCGGGGCGCTGTTCACCGCGCTGCTGGTCGGCAGCATCCTGGGGCCGGTCATGGCCGGGTACGTGGCTGACCGCGTCGGGCGGCGGCGCGTGCTCCTGGTCGTCTACGTCGTGGGCGCAGCCACCATCGCCGCGTTCGTGATGGTCGGCAGCGACCTCTTGGCGCTCGTGGGCGTCGGCGTGATCATGGGGGTCTTCGCCTACTCGGAGTCGCCGCTGCTCCAGGCGGTGTTCGCCGACGGCCTCACCGGCACGAGCCACCAGGGTGCGTTCGGCTTCTACTTCGCCGTCTCCTACGGCGTCGGCTCGCTCTGGACGATCGCGTTGGGCGAGGTCATCGCCACCGTCGGGTTCCATTGGGCCTTCTACGTCATGGCTGCGTCCTTCGTGGCCGCCGCGGCCGTCATCGTGTGGGCGCGCCCGCGTACGCCCTGAAGCCCGGGCCAGTGCGCCCAGCCGACGGCGCCCAGCCGACGGGCCCAGCCGACGGCGCCCGGGCCAGTGCGCTCAGGACTTGAAGAGGAACGCCTCCTCTTCGGGGTCGAGGAAGAGGCGGATCTCGTCGGCGAGAGCGGGGTGGGCGGCGAGCCCCGGGTCCTGCCCGGCCACCGACTCCGCGACGCGGCGCGCCGCTTCGAGGAGGTCGGCGTCCCTCCGCAACGACGCGAGCTTCAGGTCGCTCCTGCCCTTCTGGCGCGCGCCCAGGATCGTGCCCTCGCCACGCAGCTCGAGGTCGACCTCGGCGAGCTCGAAGCCGTCGGTCGTCTGCACCATCGCGGCGAGGCGGCTCGACGCCTCGGGCGTCTCCGCGGGCCCGAGGAGGTAGCACCAGCTCGCTCGGTCGCTCCGACCGACGCGGCCGCGGAGCTGGTGGAGCTGGGCGATGCCGAACCGGCCCGCGTCCTCCACCACCATGACGGTCGCCTCGGGAACGTCCACGCCCACTTCGACGACGGTCGTGGCCACCAGCACCCCGGTCGTCCCGTCACGAAAGCGCGCCATGGCCCGCTCCTTGTCGGCTGCGGGCATCTGACCGTGCAGCAGGCCGAGCGCGAGACCTTCGAGCGGCCCTTCGGCGAGACGTTCGAGCTCTTCGGTGGCCGAGCGCGCCTGGACGCGTTCGGAGCCCTCGACGAGGGGGCAGACGACGAAGGCGCGGCGGCCCTCGGCGACCTCGGTCCGTACTCGCCACCACGCTTCCGCTTCGGCGTCGGGGGTCGGAGCCCAGACCGTCTCGACCGGGCGTCGCCCGGGCGGCAGCTCGTCGAGCACGACCATGTCCAGGTCGCCGAAGAGCACCATCGCCGCCGTCCGAGGGATCGGGGTCGCGGTCATGACGAGGAGGTCGGGATCCGCGCCGGCCCCGGGCCCCTCGGCGCGTGCGACAACGGACTCGCGTCCTTTGTCGCGAAGCTGCGCGCGCTGCTCGACCCCGAAACGGTGCTGCTCGTCGATCACCACGATCCCGAGCGAGTGGAACCGCACGTCGTCGGTCAGCAGCGCGTGCGTCCCGACCACCACGTCGATGTCGCCAGACTCGAGGTCCGTGCGCAGGCGGGCCCGCTCGGCGGCGCCGGTTCGGTTCGTGAGGAGCGCCACCGAGAGCGGGCGGCTCCCGCCGAGCCGCGCGGGGTCCGGCACCGACAGGCCGCCCACGAGGGCGGCGACCGCGAAGGAGTGCTGCTCTGCGAGCACCTCGGTCGGCACCATCAGCGCTCCCTGGTGACCGCCTTGCACCGCGGCGAGCAGCGCCGCCAGCGCGACCACCGTCTTTCCGGACCCGACGTCGCCCTGGAGCAGCCGGTGCATGGGCAGCGGTCCAGCCATCTCCGCCAGGATCGCGGCCATCGCCTTGCGCTGCGCCTCGGTGAGGCGGTACGGCAATCCCGCGAGGAAGCGCTGGACCAGCGTCCCGCCGCCGGCGGCGGGCTCCACCACCTCGCGCGGCGACACCTGGTGGCGGATCGCCCGGGCGTCTGCCTCGAGCGCGTGCCGGCGGAGGACCAGCGCGAGCTGGAGCCGGAACAGCTCGTCGAACGCCAGCCGGCGCCGGGCGGGGACGGTCTCGCGGATCGAGCCGGGCACGTGGATGTCGCGCATCGCCTTCGTCCTGGCGATCAGGCCGAGCTCGCGTCGCCACGCGTCGGGCAGCGGGTCCTCGAGCACCCCCGCGCGCCGGATCGCCTCCTCGAGGAAGCCGCCGATCTCCCAGCTCGACAACCCGACCTTCCCCGACGCCCGGTACACCGGGACGATCCTGAGCGTGCGGCGCCTGCGGACCTCCTCGTCGTCGACGTCGTCTGCCCCGATCACGACGTCGACCAGCGGATTCGTCATCTGCCGGCGACCGCGGAAGGTGTCGAGCCTCCCGAAGAAGAGCGCCTCGGTCCCCGAAGGAAGCTGGCGGGCGCGCCACGGCTGGTTGAAGAAGACCACCTTCACCCCCGCGGTCCCGTCGTGGACCGCAAGCTCCACGAGGGTGCGACCGTTGCGAGCTCTCCTGGCCCGCGTCTCCCTCACGGTCGCGAGGACGACGGCCTCGTCCCCGACGGCGAGATCGGCGAGATCCGCCCGCCGGCTCCGGTCGATGTAGCGAAACGGGAACGTCGTGAGCAGGTCGAAGATCGATTCGATCCCCAGCTCACCGAGCGCCTTCGCCTTGCGCTCGCCGAGCCCGCGGAGCCGCGTGACCGGGATCTCGACCAGCTGCCGAAGCGAGCGCGCCGGTGCACTCGCGGCGGTCACTCGATGCCGAAGAGGTAGGGGTACAGGGGCTGGCCGCCGTGGTGGACCTCAGCAGCCAGGCCGGGGTGGTCCTCGTGCAGCCATTCGGTGATGCGCCGCGTCGCCGCCGCCGTCGAGCCCTCTCCCTCGATGACCGTGACGAGCTCGTGGCCCTCCCCGAGGAGGGCGTCGAGCAGCCGCAGGGCGGCGCCTTCGGGCGAGTCGGCGACGGCCACGACCCCCCCGCGAGACATCCCGATCCACTCGCCCTCGCGCACCGGGCCCGCCTCCGTCTCGGCGTCGCGCACTGCTCGGGTCACGGCCCCTGGCAGCACCCTCGTCGCCGACGCGCGCATCGCCTGCGCGTTCTCGTCCGCGTCGGCCGCGGGGTCGTAGGCGAGCAGCGCCGCGAACCCCTCGACGATGCTGCCGGTGGGCACCACGCGCACCGTCTTTCGGGTCAGCCCGTCCACCTGGCCGGCCACGGCTTCGATGTTCTCGTTGTTCGGGAGCAGGATGACGCCGTCCGAGCGCAGCGACTCGACGGCCTCCACCAGCTGCGCGGTGGAGGGGTTCATCGTCTGACCTCCACGCACGAGCCGCTGCACGCCGAGGGAGCGGAAGATGCGGCCGACGCCATCACCGGCGACGACCGCCACGACCGCGGTCCGAGGCACCGGGACCTCGTGCGCGCCGGGGTCCCGGTCAGCGTCACGGACCCAGCGCTCCTCCTGGACCTGCTCTTCGAGGTCCGTGACGCGGATCTGGTGCGGCCGCCCGATGTCGATCGCCGCCTCGATGGCCGCGCCGACGTCGTTCGTGTGGATGTGGCAGTTCCACTCACCGCCCCCGCCCACCACGACGATCGAGTCCCCGATGTCGGTCCAGGCATCCCTGAACGCGTCGATCGAGTCGTCGGGCGCGTCGAGGAGGTACATGACCTCGTAGCGCAGGTCGCCCGCCTCGTCGGCACCAGCTCCCACGGCGGCGGGCGCCGCTGCGCGTCCCGCTGCGACCCCTGCTCCGCCCGGTGCCCCCCGCACGGCATCCCAGGCGAGCTCCTCGTCGCGCGCCTCGGGAGGGGGGCGCCCGTCGACGGCCGAGAGGAGCGAGTCGAACAGGAGCAGGTAGCCCGCACCCCCGGCGTCGACGACACCGGCGCGCGCGAGCGGCTCGAGCATGGTCGGGGTCATCGCGAGCGCCTCGCCCGCAGCCTCACGGGCATGCTCGACCACGCCCAGGAGCGTCTGGTCTGCCTTCAGCCCGGCGACCGCACCTTCGCCGGCAGCCCGCGCCACCGTGAGGATCGTGCCCTCGACGGGCCGCACCACCGCCTTGCGTGCGAGGTCGCTCGCCACCACGAGGGCGTCGGCGATCGCGTCGGGACCCGCCTGGTCTCCGGCCCCGAGCCGCTCGGCGATCCCGCGGAGGAGCTGCGACAGGATCACCCCCGAGTTGCCTCGGGCCCCCATCAGCGAGCCGTGCGCCATCGCCCGGCACACGTCCGCCATGGGCGCCGAGCCGTCGACCCCATCGAGCTCCTTCACGACCGAGTCCAGGGTGAGGGCCATGTTGGTCCCGGTGTCGCCGTCGGGCACCGGATAGACGTTCAGCTGGTTGAGCCGCTGGCGGTGCGTCCAGAGCGCGTCCCGATAGGCGACCATGGCCGCTCGCAGCTCTCGTGGCCCCAACGCGACGGCCGGCCTCATCGCCCGGTGATGCTAACGTTGCCGCCGTTCGTGACCTGAAGGTGCCTGCCGCGCCGCTGGCGCCGGGGGCCTGCGGAGGCCTGCGCTGGTCTTCGACGAGGTAGCGGGGCGACAACGGCCAGGAGGCGAAGGCGATGGCATCGGTATG
>JAJYGM010000438.1:0-1403 GCA_021785095.1 Actinomycetes bacterium | reverse complement strand
CGAGTCGCCGCTCGACCCCGAACATCCAGCGGGTCCGCGCGCTCGTCGACGGCGCGCCTCGCCGTCTGCACGTGTGCACCTCGTGCCTGCGCGCGGGACGGGTCGTGAAGCCGCCGCGCCGCCGCATCCCCGCTTGATCGCGGCATCCCCGGTTCCTCGGCGATGAGCCCGCCGCGCCATGCGCGGCAGCAGCACCCGCGCTCGCACCGATCGTTCTCCATGGCAACATCGCTGCCCGTGGGCCGACTCGCCGCAGCCGTCTTGATCGTCTTGCTCGCCGTCGCGTACGTGGTCGTGCAATTCGTGAGACCGGTGCCTTCGGTCACTGCGTCGGCTTCGACGGCGGCGGCGAAGACGTCGTTGCCCGGGGCTCCCGTCTCGCTCGCGTGGCCCTCCCAGGGTGAGGCGGCGATCGGCATCGAGGGGGGCGGCGTTCTCGGTTCGTCCGGCGCCCAGACCCCGACGCCGCTCGCGAGCGTTGCCAAGCTGATGACGGCCTACCTCGTGCTGCGCGCCCACCCGCTGCAGGCGACAGCCTCCGGCCCGACGATCACGATCACCCCGGCGGACGTCGCGACGTACCAACAGGACAAGCTGGCCGGGGACTCCGTGGTCGCCGTCCGGTCCGGTGAGAAGCTCTCGGAGCTCCAGGCGCTCCAAGCGCTCCTCATCCCCTCCGGCGACAACATCGCGGCGCTTCTCGCGGACTGGGTCGCCCGAAGCCAGCCCGCGTTCGTCGCCGAGATGAACGCGACCGCCGGTCGGCTGGGCCTGACCGAGACCCACTACACCGATGCCAGCGGCGTCACCCCCGGCACGTACAGCACCGCGACCTCGCAGGTGAAGCTCGCAATGATCGACATGACGATGCCGGCGTTCCGCGCGATCGTGGACATGGCCCAGGTGACACTGCCGGTCGCCGGGCTCCAGTACAACGTGAACGCGCTCGTGGGCAAGCACCAGATCATCGGCGTGAAGACCGGCTTCACGACATCGGCGGGCGGCTGCTTCGTCTTCGCCGCGAAGACGAAGCTCGGCGGGAAGCCGGTGACGCTGGTCGGCGCGGTCCTCCACCAGTACGGCACCACCGCCCAGCCGAGCGCGCTCACAGAGACCTTCGACGTGTCCCTCGCGCTCTTGGCGAGCGCCGACCACGCACTCGTGCGCTCCACCGTCGTCCGCCGCGGGGAGGTCCTGGGCACGATCCACGCGCCGTGGACCGGATCCGTCGCGCTCGAGTCGACGCGCGACGTCGCGTTCACCGGCCTCCCGGGCCAGCACGTCTCGACCACGGTCGTCCTGCCGGACAAGGTGGGCGCACCGCTCCCTGCCGGGCACCCCCTCGGAAAGGTGGTCGTCACGCTGGGAGACGAGCAGGTCACAGTGCCGCTCGTCACCGCCCG
>JAJYGM010000566.1 GCA_021785095.1 Actinomycetes bacterium | reverse complement strand
TCGTGATCGCCGGCTCCCTGTACGTGGTGGCGGAGGCCCGCGCCGTCCTCGTCGAGCGACCTGGGCAGCCGACGAGCGCGCCCCCGGGCCACTGACGGGTCCCGCGGAGCCGCATCCCGCCGCGCGGAGCCGCATCCCGCTCGCTCGGCACCTCCGAAGGTCGTTCGTGCTTGTCAGCTGCCGACGCCCAGGACGGGCCCTGGTAGGGTTTCCCGCTCGTGACCCGAACGCTCGTCATCGTCAAGCCGGACGGAGTCGAACGTGGGCTCGCTGGCGAGATCCTGTCCCGCCTGGAGCGAAAGGGCCTCCGGCTCGTGGCAGCCGAGCTGAGGGTGATCACGCGTGACGTCGCGGGACGTCACTACGCAGATCACCTGGGCAAGCCCTTCTACGAGGATCTTGTCGCGTTCATCACCCGGTCCCCCGCCCTCGTCATGGTGGTCGAGGGTCCCGACGACGAGACCTTCGCCGTCGTTCGCACCCTGATGGGGGCCACCAACCCCACGCAGGCAGCGCCAGGGACGATCAGGGGAGACCTCGCGATCGAGACGACGGAGAATCTCGTGCACGGCTCGGACTCCCCCGAATCCGCAGCTCGGGAGATAGAGCTCTTCTTTCCAGAGCTGGACTGAAGGCGAGCAGCCGATGTCTTCGGAGGTCAGCCCGGTCGACGTGGTTGCCAGGACGTGCCCGGGCTGCCGGATCCGGCCTGGTCGGCCTTGTGCAGGATGGCGCGTTCTTCTAGCCTTTCGGGAGCTACCCACGATCGGCGGACGCCGTTGAGGTCTCCGACCAGACGTTTCCTGTCGATTCGATCCTCGGAGAGGAGCCCCAGGTCGATGCCCGACAACCGGCTCAACTTCCTCGGCCGCGACATGGCGGTCGACCTCGGCACTGCGAACACGCTCGTGTACGTGCGTGGGCGAGGGATCGTGCTGAACGAGCCCTCGGTCGTCGCGGTCGACGTGAAGGACGGGCGCCCGCTCGCCGTCGGCGCGGAGGCGAAGCGCATGATCGGCCGGACCCCCAGCAACATCCAGGCGATCAGACCCCTGAAGGACGGCGTCATCGCGGACTTCGAGATCTGCGAGAAGATGCTTCGCTATTTCATCCACCGAGTCCACCAGCGCCGGTTCGCGAAACCCCGGATGGTGATCTGCGTGCCGTCGGGCATCACGGGGGTGGAGCAGCGTGCAGTGATGGAGGCCGCCGAGTACGCAGGAGCCCGGAAGGCCTACATCATCGAAGAACCGATGGCCGCTGCGATCGGCGCGGGACTTCCCGTGCACGAGCCGACCGGAAACATGGTCGTCGACATCGGAGGTGGCACCACGGAGGTCGCGGTGATCTCACTGGGCGGCATCGTCACGAGCCAGTCGGTTCGCATCGGCGGTGACGAGCTCGACGAGGCCATCGTGTCCTACGTGAAGAAGGAGTTCAGCCTCGCGCTCGGAGAGCGCACCGCCGAGGAGATCAAGATCGCGCTCGGCTCCGCCTTTCCTCTCGAAGAGGAGCTGCACGCGGAGATCCGCGGCCGCGACTTGGTGACCGGCCTCCCGAAGACGGTCGTCGTCTCCACCGAGGAGATCCGACGTGCCATCGACGAGCCCGTCTCCGCGATCGTCGATGCGGTCAAAGTGACCTTGGACCGAACGCCTCCGGAGCTCGCCGCGGACATCATGGAGCAGGGCATCGTGCTCACGGGCGGAGGTGCGCTCCTGCACGGGCTCGAGTCCCGTCTGCAGCACGAGACGGGGATGCCGATCGTGGTGGCGAGGGACCCCTTGAACTGCGTAGCGGTGGGCAGCGGGCAGTGCCTGGAGGAGTTCGAGGCGCTGAAACGCGTCTTGATCACCTCGTCGACCCGCTGACCGACGCGGGTCGGAAGTGGTGAGGGTGGCACGACCTCGGCGCTCGCGCCGGACCCTTGCGACCCTGGTCCTCCTGCTGCTCCTCTCGGTCACCATCATCACGCTCGACGAGACGGGTCGCGCCCACTTCCTCACGTCCGGAATGAGGTCACTGGCGAACGACATCTACTCACCGCTGCGACGTGGAGTGAACGACGTGCTCGACCCGGTCGGCCGATTCTTCGCCGGCGCGATCTACTACGGCTCGCTCGAGCGAGAGAACCAGAAGCTCCAGAACCAGATCCTCGCGATCGAGGGACAGCGGTCGGCCGTCGCGGCCGGCCAGCGGCAGTTGATCGAGCTCGAGCGGCTGCAAGCGACCGACAGGCTGCCGTCGATCGTCTCCCTCCCGGCGGTCGTCGCAGAGGTGACAGCCCAGAACGTCTCGAACTTCGCTGCGACCGTCAACATCGACAAGGGCGGTGACCAAGGCGTCCGTCTGGGTGACCCGGTGGTCGGGCCAGGCGGGCTCGTCGGCGAGGTCGTGACAGTGCATCACGGCAACGCGACGGTCCGGCTGCTCACCGACGGGAAGTCCGAGATCGGCGTGTCGTTCGGCCACCAGCAGCAGGCGACGTTGGAAGGAGCGGGTCCGAGCCGATCGCTCCAGATCCAGTACGTGCCCTCGACAGCGACGGTCTCGCGCGGGGAGCTGATCGAGACCAGCGGACTTCAGGGGGCTGCGCTCCCCCCGGGGATCCCGGTCGCCCGGGTGACGTCCGTTCACAGCGTGGTCGGGGCCGCCGACAAGCAGGTGTGGGCGAAGCCCCTCGCCGACCTGAACGCGTTGAGCTACGTGGAGGTGATCTTGTGGTCCGGCTCGTCGTGAGGGGTGCAGCGGAGCGGTGAGCGGCCATGCCGTCGTCCGGGTGCTTCTCGCCGTCGCCGTCGCGCTGCTCGCCCAGGAGACCGTCGTCCTCGACGTCCGCCTCGGCGGCATGTCGCCGGACATCATGTTCCTCCTGCCCATCGCAGCCGGAGTGGTCGCCGGACCGGTCGAGGGGGCAGCGGTCGGGTTCGTGGCGGGCTTTGCCGCGGATCTGCTCACGCCGACGCCACTCGGGTTGAGCGCCCTGGTCGGGACGGTCGTCGGCTTCGGAGTGGGGGCGATCTCGGGCAGTCTGGTGCGCGAGGTGCGCGGGCTCCCGACCGTGGTCGCGCTCGGCGCGAGCGCGGTCGCGGTCATGCTGTACGCGGTGCTCGGCGCGGTGCTCGGGGAGTCCCAGTTCCTCCATGTGAACCTGGCGCTCGTCGTCGTCGTCGTGGCAGTCCCGAACGCGCTGCTCGCAGGACCGACGGTGCGCCTCATGCGCTGGGCGCTCACGTCGCCCGACGAGCGGTCCGTCGCGGGCGGGATGCGGTGAAGCGCCGCTCCCTCCTCCACCCCTTCCGGAGCGACCGGCTGTTCCCGAGGGCGATCGCACGTGGGAAGCCCCGATCGGGCGGGGCTCACGCCCGGCGCCGGGTCCACCAGCCCCGGATGCGACCGCGCCGCACCGTCAGCGTCGCGGCCCTGGTCGCGTCGCCCGAAGAGGTGCCGGCGCGACCGCGGGTGCGCATGCGCGTGGTGGCTGCGATCGTGTTCGTCCTGTTCGGCGTCATGGTGCTTCGGCTGTGGGATCTGCAGGTCATCGACCGCCACCAGTACGCGGCGGCCGTCAACCAGGATTCGCTGCGGACGGTCACAATCCCGGCGCCTCGGGGGCTCATCGTCGACCGTCAGGACACGGTGCTCGCCGGCAACAAGGTGGAGAACGAGGTCGTGCTCTCGAGGGCTGAAGCCGCCTCGAACCCCTCCATCGTCGGGAAGGTGGCTGCGCTTTGCGGGATCACGCCGGCAGCGGTCCGAGCCGCGCTCACAGACCTCCAGTACAGCCCTTACGAGCCGGTCCCCGTGCTGCAGAGCGCGTCCCCCGCCGTCGTCGAGTACCTGGACGCGCACCAGTCCCAGTTCCCTGGCGTGACAGTCGTCCAGGTGACGGTCCGCGATTATCCGCAGGGTGGGACAACTGGCACTCACGTGCTCGGCTACACAGGGCCCATCACAGCGACATATCTGAAAGCTCATCCGAATGGTGGGTACTCGCAGACGTCCGTGATCGGGAAGACCGGCGTCGAGCTCGAAGCAGAGCCCTATCTGCGCGGCAGAGCCGGCCACGAGACACTCGAAGTCACGCCCTCGGGCACAGAGGTCGGAGTGGTTCGCAAGACCAGGGCGGTCCAGGGGGACACGGTGGTGCTGAACATCACAAGCGGGCTCCAGAAGAACGTCCAGCAAAACCTCGCCACAGTCATCTTCTCGGACCGTGCCAGGCTCACAGGCGGGACCCACCCCGGCGCGACGAACGGCGCTGCCATCGTGCTCGATGCTCGGACCGGTGCCGTCCTAGCCCTCGCTTCCTACCCCACCTACAGCCTCACAGAGTGGGTGGGCGGGATCTCGACGTCCAATTACGACGCTCTGCGCGCGGGTTGCACCGTCGCGACAGGCGGATGCCCCCTGAACGACTACGCGATCCAGGGTCTGTACACCCCCGGGTCGACGTTCAAGCTCGCCACCGCCACCGCCGCATTGCAGGCCGGGCTCATCACGCCGACATCGACCAAGGACGACACCGGAGTCTTCACAGTCAGGGCGCACGGCGATCCGACATGCACGTCGGGGTGCACGTTCCACGACGCGACAGCGTTCGACGCCGGGATCATCACAGTTCGGCTGGCTATTACCGAGTCGGACGACTTCTTCTTCTACACACTCGGCCTTCAGTTCTGGCTCTCACGCGCACGTTACGGAAACACAGGGATCCAGAAGGTGGCCCACGAGTACGGCTACGGCAACTTGACGGGCATCGACCTGCCCGGAGAGGTGCAGGGCCGTGTGGACAGCCAGCGGATGCGCGAGAAGCTCCACCAGCTCACACCGAAGAACTACCCGAACACCTCCTGGTACCCGGGGACAAACATCGAGATGGCGTTCGGCCAGGGCGAGACCGTGATCACGCCCATCGAAGAGGCGGTCGCGTACGCGACGTTCGCCGATCACGGGGTCCGTCACCAGCCCGAGGTCGTCGGCGCCGTCGTCTCCCCGAAAGGCAGAGTCGTCAAGCGGGTCGAGCCCAAGGTGACCGGACACGTCTCGCTCACACCCACGGACTACCAGGCGATGCTCCAGGGGTTCATCGGCGCCACCCACACACCGAAAGGGACCGCGTACGGGACGTTCCAGCAGTACTCGAAGGTCCCGAGCTCGTATGTGATCGCGGGAAAGACCGGCACGGCCACAACCGCGACAACACGGTCCGGGCGTGCGCCGAACGCCTGGTTCGTCGGGTTCGGCCCTGTGAGCGGGACAACCCAGTACGTGGTCGCCGTCGCCGTCGCCCAAGGAGGCTACGGGGAGGCCGGTGCAGCACCTGCAGTTGCCAAGATCTTCAACTACCTGTACGCGCACCCGCCGTCCGCATCGCTCGAGCTGCCGACCGCTACGCACCAGCCGAAGCTCGCTCCCCGCACGGCGCCTCTCGCGTCGGGTACGGGGTCGTCGACCACCACGACCACCACCACGACAGCCGCCCCGCCGCCGACCACCACGACGACCACGACCACGACCACGACCACGACCGCCCCGCCGCCGACCACGACCACGACCGCCCCGACGACGACCACGACCACCCCGCCGCCGCCGACGACGACCACGACCACAGCCGCCCCGCCGCCGACGACGACCACGACCACAGCCGCCCCGCCGCCGACGACGACCACGACCACGACCGTGCTGACATCGCGTCAAGTCGGTGTCTCGGGCTCCACGGTCGTGCCACGTCGCGTGCAGACCGTGCGCGAGCGCCGGCACTCTCCAAGGAGCGAGTGGGGCCCCCCGTAGACTTTTGAGGACCTTGACCCGCTTCAGCCACTCTGGCCGCGGATCGAGCCGCTCAATCTCCACGTGCAGGTGCCGGCATGACCCGTCGGCGGCGAGCGGCGCCATGCACCTTCCAGCAATGGTCCGAACGGTTCGACCTCCGGCGGTGGAAGGAGGCGCTCGAGGTCGAACTCCTCAGCGGACGGCGACCAGGGCCTCAGCGAGGAGCTCGTCCTGGGGCTCCCCTCCGGCGGGGGCTCGACGCCCTTGCGATCGCGCCGCTCCCGAAACGGTCTGGGACGGTCCAGCAGGAGGTAACATCGGGCAGCTGGGAGCTGGAGGTGCTCGGTTTGGCAGCAGAGAAGCTGGCGTCGCGGGTCGAGCGGCTGCTTGCCGTACCGACTGCCCAGGTCGAGCGGGAGCGCGATGGGCGACCTGCACCTGACGACCTGCGAACCGAAGTGCTGGCCCCGGCGGTCTTCCCTCACGCCGACTGCGTGCCCGACGAGCTGACCCACGGTGACAGTACCTGGCTCGAGGCGGAGCTCGCTACCCGGCCACGTGGTGTGCGACGGAGGGGGCTCCTGGAGGCACGTTGCCCCGGCGTGCGGCTCACACGGGCCTGCCGGATGCATCAATGGATCGAGCGCGACGGCGCCCGGGCGGAGCCGCTGGTCGCCTGCGGCCGCGAGTCCGGTGCCGTCGCCCCGCACCGCCGAAGGGCGGGCGACACGACACGTCGAAGGAGGGATCTCCCTCATGGAAGAGCTGGAGAACGGGTGGGCCGCGACGGCCCCCCCGGTGGTTGGCGACGCGGCACCGGCGAGGGACGAGCCGGTTCGCTCGGTCCGCGGGCCGGGTGACGGCCCAGATCATCGCGAAGCAGAATCGCTGCGGGAGGCGTCGGCGCCCGCTCCTGCGCGGCCACGGATCGGTGACACGAGGCCCGCACCCGTCGTACGACCACTCGTCGCGCCGCTCTCCGCCTCTCCGAAGCCTTTCGCGGGCGAGGCCGAAGGGGCAGGTGCGGTCGCGGACGACGCTGCCGCGGCACCGTCGAAGCGACGCCGCCGCCGAGGCGGGAGGGAGCGCAAGGGCCGCTCAACCGGCCGTTATCTGATCTGTGTCCACGTCCAGCCTGGTATCTCCCAGATCGCGGTCCTCGAAGGCCGGTCGCTGGTCCAGCACTTCGTGTCGCACGCCCAGGACGAGACGACGCAGATCGACGGGAACATCTATGTAGGTCGGGTCCAGAACGTGCTTCCTGGTATGGAGGCCGCGTTCGTCGACATCGGAATTCCGAAGAACGCCGTGCTCTACCGCGGCGACGTCCGCTACGACACCGACGACGTCGACTCCGGTGGCCGCGGCCCCGAACCCAGGATCGAGGAGGTCCTCCGGCCGGGCCAGCTGATCCTGTGCCAGGTGACGAAGAACCCGATCGGGGCGAAGGGAGCTCGGTTGACCCAGGAGGTGTCCCTCCCGGGGCGGTTCGCCGTCTTCGTCCCGAACAGCGACGCCGTCGGGATCTCCAAGAGGCTTGGGGACAACGAGAGGCGTCGACTGCGCAAGATCGTGGATGCAGTCCGTCCCTCTGGCCACGGCTTGATCGTCCGGACGGCGGCAGAGGGCGCCACAGAGGACGAGCTGCGCCGCGACGTCGCGGGGCTGCTCCAGCAGTGGGCTTCGATCGAACGAGCTGCCGCGCGTTTGACCGGGCCAGGCCTCTTGTACAGCGAGCCCGAGCTGGCGGTCCGGATCCTGCGTGAGGAGCTGAACAGCGAGTACCGCGGGGTGATCATCGACGACCCGATCTTGTTCGACCAGGTGCGCGGCTACGTGGAGATGGTCAGCCCGGACCTTGCGGACCGGGTCGAGCTCTTCGACGCGCGGGCCGAAGGTCAGTCGCTCTTCGACCGCTACCACGTGCACGAGCAGCTGCACAAGGCGCTCG
>JAJYGM010000731.1 GCA_021785095.1 Actinomycetes bacterium | reverse complement strand
GTGGCCGTCGTCCTGTCGCTCCACTCCCGAAAAAAGGTCGAGGACCGTCGACTTCCCGGCGCCGTTCGGGCCGATCAACCCCGTCACCCGGTGGCTGCGGAGGCTGAGCGAGCAGTCCTGCACCGCAACCAGGCCACCAAACCGCTTCTTCAGCTGCTGAGCCTCCAAGACGCACCTGTCGCCGGCGTCGAGCCCTGCGTCCGCCGCAGCACCGCCTTGGCTCGAGGTCACGCGGCTCCCTCCCCGAGCAACGTACGCACACGGCCCACGACGAACCGGACCGGCCGGCTCTGCCACTTGAGCGCTCCGTCGAAGCCCAGCACGGGGCTTCGCTCCGGGAACAGCCCGCGGGGCCTGAGGTAGAGGAAGACGAGGATGATCAGCCCGATGATGCAGTTCTGCAGGGCCGGGAGGAATGTCGCAGCTCCGGCTGGGGCGGGGATGAAGAGGACCGCCTGGGGCACGCCGATGAGGACGACGCTCGCTCCGAAGAGCACGCCCCACACGCTCCCCACTCCGCCGACGATGATCCCCGAGAACAAGAGGAACGTCTCGAGCGGAGACCAGCCTGCGGGGCTGAAGGCGCTCACGTACTGCAGGAGCAGCACGCCGCCAAGCCCGCCGACGGCAGATCCGAGCACGTACGCGGCCAGCTTGCGACGGTACGGACTGATGCCGAACGCCGAGACGCTGATGGGGTCGTCGCGCACCGCCCGGAGCGTCCGGCCGAACGCGCTCCGGTAGAGCACCTCGAAGACGAAGACGACGACCACCAGCACCGCCGCCACGATCCCCAGCAGGAAGAGGTTGTAGCCCGAGTAGGAGAATCGCAGCACTCCCCCGAACGCGTGCGGCACGCCGTAGATGCCCTGGGGCCCGTTGAACAGTGGCGCGTACTGGTCGCTGAAGGTGTAGAAGATCAACGTGACCGAGAGCGTGACGATGGCGAAATAGTCGCCCGTCACACGCCGCAGCGCGATCGACCCCACGACGAGCCCGACGACCGCACAGACCGCGACGGCGACGATCGTGCCCACGAAGAACGACTGGTGCAGCCCGAGGACGTAGAAATTGCCTTCCGAAGCGTTCGGCGGGGGGAGCATCATCACGCCGCACACGTAGGCGCCGAGGGCGACGTAGGCGTAGTACGACAGGTTGAGATCCCCTGCCCATCCGTACTGGACGTTCAAGCCCATTGCGAGGATGACCGTGATCCCGCCAAGGGTCAGGACGCTGATCGCATATGTCATACGGCAAACCTGCGGGCGCTCGATCGGCCCCCGAACAGGCCGGTAGGCCGTATCAGGATCGTGGCGATGAGCAGGATCAGCGCCACGACCTCCTTGTAGTCGGAGCTGATGTAGACGGCAGCGACTGTCATCCCCAGCCCCACGATCAACGCCCCGAAGAGGGCGCCGCCGACATTGCCGATGCCACCGACGACCGCCGCCGCGAAGATGATGAGCAGGTAGTCGAACCCGAGGGTGGGCACCAGCGCTCCGGCGGTCAGGCCGAGAACGAAACCTGCGATCCCCGTGAGGACTCCGGACACGGCCCACGTCAGCTGGGTGAGCATCCCCGCCGGCAGACCCGACACCCGCGACAGGTCACGATGGTCGGCGACGGCTCGGACCGCCTTTCCGATGAACGTGAACTTCAGCGTCGCGTGGAGCCCGGCGATCACCACCAGCGCAACGCCGATGATGACCAGTTGCTCGGTCGTGAACAGGAAGGGCCCGATGTGATCGGTCGCCCCTTGGATCGTGGGGAAGGCGGTCGCGTTGCCGCCGAAGATGATGAGGAGCACGTCTTGGATGATGAGCGAGCCCGCCAGGGTCGAGACGACAGCGGTGAGCCGGTTGGTCCCCCGGCTGGCAAAGGGCCGGATCAGCGCCATGTACACCAGCCATGCCATCGCGGCTCCGGCGAGCGCCGCGGCGATCCCGTCGATCGCGAGGGAGTGGAACGGCCCGTTCGCGGCGTACGCCGCATAGGCTCCGACGGTCATGATGTCGCCTTGGGCGAAGTTGGGGAGGCGTGACACCCCGTACTGCAGCGACAGGCCAGTCGTGGCGAGGGCGAGCAGGGCCGCCGTCACCACTCCGAACCCGACAGCGTTGAAGAACGCTGTCACGGCAACGCTCCGATCGATCCTTCATTGGGGAGCCCTCCGAGGCTGGACGCGGCGGGGGCAGCCTCCTCGAACTCCTCCTCCTCGAACTCTTCCCCCTGGGCCCCTTCTCGGCTGAAGCGCCGGTACCAGGGCCACGGCGTGCGGGCCGCCCGCGAGTACGGTCCTTCACCAGGCTGGAGGTACCGGATGCGGCGCCGCGCTGAGCTGTCGGGTGCGCCGTTGAGGTGGGCTTCGAGCCAGTCGAACGAGTACATGTTGATGTCGCTTCCCCACACGGGGACGCTGCGTCCGTCAGCGACGTTCACTTGATGATGCTGGTCTGCGAAGATCCACAGCTCCCGGTCGTTGGTCATGAGGTCGAAGAGCCGCAGCACCTCCCGGACGGGGCTGCGCGCGTCGTACTCTCCGACCGCCCAAAGGCAAGGGCAGCGCACACCGGGCAGCAGATCGTCGAGACGCATGCCCCGCATGATCTCGTTGAGCTCGTCTTCCGAGGCTGCTCCCGTCAGGTACATGAACAGCCACCGCCACCGAGGACCCTCCACGTTCATCAGGTAGTACTTGTCGCATCCCGAGAACAGGGGTGCCGCCACGGCGCGGATCCTGTCGTCGTGAGCGGCAGCGGCCATCGCCCACTGGGAGCTGAAGCTCATCCCGTAGACGCCGATGCGCCTCCCGTCCACCTCGGGAAGCCTGCTCACGACGTCGATCGCCGCGCTCACGGCCCGGGCGTAGTTGGTCGAGGTCAGCTTGAGGTCGCGGAGATTGGCCTCACCCTGGCCGGGCCCGTCGAGGACGAGCATGTGCATCCCCCGCTGTGCCGCATGGTTGGCCCCAGGGCCCGGGTACATCTCCTTCGTCATGTCGCAGCCCGGCAGGACCACGATGCATGGCGCAGGGGAAGCCAGGTCGGCCAGGTGGAGGTACGCCCCAAGAGTCGTGCCCTCGAAGGGGATCAGGACGTGACGAATCTCGGGACTGGTGAGCGATGCGTAGGCTGCGTAGCAGCGCATCGCTCCCTCGTGGAGGAACCGCTTCTCCTCGTTGGTCTCGAAGATGACGTGCTGAGCGGCAGCGTACGTGTTGGAGGCCGTGAAGAAGTGGTGCTTGGCGGTCTCTGCCGCACCCGCTTCCATCGCGTCCTTCGCAAGCATCTCGGCCTTGCCCGCCGCAAGGCCGAGATGCTTGCTGATCATCGCGTGGGTCCGGACTGTGGCGGGGAGTGTGCGCCCGTTGGCCTTCTGGAAGTGGTACACCCGTCCAGTCGTCTGGACCAGCCAGTCCAAGAGCCACCGGTCGTGCTCCCTCGGCGGCCGCCGGAGCTCTGCACCCCACTCCGAGGTTGACGCCGCCAGTGATCGGTCCTCGCCCACCTGCTGTTCCCCTACTCGTCGTGCCGTCCGCAGTGATCCTCGTTCGTGCCCCGCGTCGCCGGCTTGTGGCCGATGCTAACCCCCCCCGATTTGGACCTCCTTCGGGCAATCGGGGGTTGGCCGTCTCCCGTCGACCTCTACGGAACAGGCACGGCTGGGCGTGCGATCACAGGGCGGTCGGAGCGGAGCGACCCGACGGCCGGCTCCGCTCCGCACCCGCCTTGTCCAGCGTCAGGAGCTCACCTTCTTCAGCTCTGCGGCGCTGATGGCGTTGAGCGTCTTCACGCTCTTGCCTGTCGCACTGACTTGCGTCGCGCTCCAGGAGCCGAATTCGTTGTGGTACTGGTTGTATGTGTCCGGACCTGCCGCACCTGTGTAGTTGATCTTCTTGTGCCCCTTGAGGAGCTGAAGGCCCTTGGGGTATGTGTAGACGATCTGCCCCGGTGCGTTGCTCACCTTCGTCACGTCCTTGTTCCAGACCTTCGGGTTGGAGGTGCCCGCGTAGTCCATCGCCAGGGCGGCGATGTTCACGGCGTCGTAGACGTAGTTGGCACCTGCCTGTGCTCCGACGATGGCTGTCTTGTGGCTCACGCCGTTGGCCACTGCGTAGTCGTGCAAGAACGTCTTCACCGCCGGCCCGCTGCCTGTGGAGCCCGGCTGCAGGGAGACGAGGTGCTTGTGGACCACTGTCGCCCCCACGGCCTTGGTGAATGTCACGGCCGCCGTCAGTGTGGTGCCGATGAACTGGTCGTTGAGGCCGTTCACCTCGCGGTAGTTGTTCATGATCGTCGCGGCATTGGTCGCCGGGATGTCCACGAAGATGCACTGGGGGTGACCCGTCAGGCTCTTCTCGACCTCGGACAGGTAGGAGGTCTGGTTCAGGGCGAAGAATTGAAGAGTCAGGATCTTGCCTCCGAGCCTCGAGAAGACCCGCTTGAGGTCAGGTGCCAGCTGGTTGTCCGGTGTGCCGGCCTGGAAGAGGATGGCGCCGGTCTTGCAGCCGCGATTGTGACCTTCGACGGCCATCGCAGCCGCAAGCTGGGAGTCCGAGGGCGTGATGCGCCAGAGCAACGGGTTCCGGTTGTGGTCGAAGTTGAGGCTGCCAGCGGCCGTGAAGTTCGGGATGCCCGCGTGATCGGTGATCGGCTCCAAGGCGAAGACGGTCAGCGTCGACTCGCCGATCAGAACGGAGGGGTGATTGGTCGCGAGCTCCTTCTTCTGAGCGGGGACCGCATCGACCGGGTCCCCGTAGTCGTCGGTCTTGTCGAGGACGAGCTGGTGGCCGTTGATGCCGCCCGCCTTGTTGATGGCGTACGCAGCAGCCTGCGCGCCGGCCCACGCCGCCGCCCCGAACGACGCGTACGTTCCGGTGTAGGAGTTGGTCATGTCGAAGTGGACGGGCGCGCCATGGAAGCGGGGCCCGGACCTGTGTGCGACTGCCGCGTCGGCGACGCCCAAACAGGTCGCAGCGATGATCCCGACGCTCAGCACTGCCGAGAACGTCAGGGTCCACATCGTTCGAAGCGACTTGCGATGCGTCCTGGTCATATCTGTGACCCCCCTCGGAGTTGTCCCACTCATCGCCCGTGGGCTGGGATTGGTGGTTGCGCTTGACGGCTGGATTGATGGTGGTGCGCGACAGGTGGGTGGCGTGAGCCTCCTGTCGTCATGCTCGGAGTTGGAGCCGACCCCTGCCCTGACGTCGGCTCGTGCGACCCGCAGCCCGGATCGCCCGGAGACTGGCGAGGCGCAGCCACCGACTCGGAGCCGCCGTCCTGGTGCTACTCGGTGTAACGAGGCGTGATGCTGGCCGCGCTGCTCTCCCCTTCCGACATCGTGTCGCTAAGTCAGCAGAACGCTGAATTTGGTGACGAGAAGTAGTATGGGACACTGTCCCAAATCTGTCAACCCTCTTCGACGATGCGCCCGGCACGCCGTGAGGGCCCGACCACGGAGTGTCGACGATGAAGACCACATGGCGATGACGCCAAGGCTCCACGCCGCGCCTCGCCGAGGAGCGACACGACATCGGCCACACGCCGCTCGGGGCCTTGGATCGGTAACGGAGCGCTTCGGAAGCCCAAGACGGGCGACTCGGACGCGAGGGTGTGGGCGGTGAACGGCAGCGCGATGCGCGTGGTGCGGCCGGCAGATTGGACTGGCACCGGCCGCGGCGTCTTCTTGGCCGCCGCGGTCACCGTCGTCGGCATCTCTCCCGTCTTCCTGGTCGGCGCGCAGGGCGTCGACGTCGAACGTACCCTCCGCATGACGGTGGCGGACATTGGCATTGCTGTGGGCGTGTTCTCGGGCGCAACTGCGCTCTCGACGGCCGTGCTCGGGCGCGTCGTCCAGCGGATCGGCATTCGCCGTGGCCTCGTCGGAGCGATGGCAGCGTCCATCGTCGCCTTCGCGTGGATCGCGTTGTCTCGAGCACCGCTCGTGCTCTACGGCGCACTCGTGTTCGCCGGTGCCATCAACGGAGCGGCTCAGCCGAGCGCGAACGCGCTCTTGGCGACGAACCGGGCCCGGCGCCCCGCTCAGGCGTTCGGGATCAAGCAGGCTTCTGCGACCGGAGCAAGCCTCCTCGCGGGGCTCGTCGTCCCGCTCGTCGCGCTCACCGTGGGATGGCGGTGGTCGTTCGTGGCGATGTGCGTGCCGAGCACGGGCCTGGCCGCGATCTCCCTTCTCTACGTGCCCGACCAACGGAAGGCCGAGCGGGCGCAGCCTCCGAAGAGAATGCGGGACGGACCGGACGTGCCGATCGCGGTCTTGGCGGTCGCCGGCGGGTTCGGCGCTGCCGCGGGGAACGCCTTCGCGGCCTTCTTCGTCCTCTACGGCGTCCACTCCCAGCATGTCGCGCAGTCGACCACTGCACTGATCTTCGCGCTCGCGAGCCTCTCCGGCGTCATCGGTCGTGTGATGAGCGGCCGTGCAGTCGACAGTGCGGGGTTGCCGGCGACGGTGCTCGCGGGGTGCCTGGTCATGTGTGGCGTCGCGGGGGACCTTCTGATCGCGTCGACGCCATTCGGGACCATCGGGTCGTTGGTCGTGGGGGGCGTGGTGGCGGTCGGCCTCGGCTGGGCATGGCCCGGGCTGATCCACTTCGACGTCGCCAGCCGGGATCCCCGCCGCGCGGCCCGGTCGACCGGCGTCGTCTTGACCGGCTTCGCGACGGGAGCATGTGTCGGTCCGCTGCTGCTCGGCGAGCTCGCGCGGGCGTCCGGCTTCGGGATGCTCTGGCGGGTCGTCGCCGTCCTGAACTTGGCAGCGGGTCTCGTCCTTCTCGTCGGCACCGGCCTCTCTCGACGGTCGGCGCTCGTCTCCACACTGTCCGAGCCGTGATCGACGTGCACGTCATCGCGCGCTCGGGGCTGAGCCAGGCCGAGCACGGCGGCGGAGCGGTCGACGCCGGAGAGGGCGCGCGCCCCTGACGGCTCCCGGCCGTCAGCGGGCCAGAGCGGCCCGGACGAGCGTGCCCACCGCCTCCGTCTCCACGAGGAACCCGTCGTGGCCGACCGTTGAGTCGATCACGAACGCCGGCCGTCTCCCGGGCAGCAGCTCGGAGAGCTCGTGCTGGAGGGCGATCGGGTACAGCCGGTCGGTCGCCACGCCGCCGACGAAGACGTCGGCGGTCACTCGGGAGAGCGCTGCGGCCTTGCCGCCGCGGCACCGCCCGACGTCGTGGTGGTTCATGGCCTCGCTCAGCACGACGTAGGAGTTCGGGTCGAAGCGGGCAACCAGCTTGTCGCCGTGGTGCTCGAGGTAGGACTCCACCGCGTAGCGGCCCCTGTGCAGCGGATCCTCGCCGTCCTGGGCGGCACGGCCGAACCGGCTCTCGAGCTCCACGCTCGACCGGTAGCTCAGATGGCCGATCCCGCGGGCGATGGCCATGCCTCGGACGGGCCCCGGCCCGAGCTCGTAGTAGTCCCCGTCTCGGAACTCCGGGTCGGCCCGGATGGCCCGGGACTGGAGGGAGCAAAGGGCGATCTCGTCGGCGGTGGCCGCCGCTCCGACGGACAGGACCACGGCCCTTGCGACCCGCGACGGCCAGGACACGATCCACTCGAGCACGCGCATCCCCCCCATGGAGCCGCCCACAGCCGCCGCCCACTGCTCGATGCCGAGCGCGTCCGCGAGTGCGGCCTCCACCTCCACCTGGTCGCGGATCGTGATGCGGGGGAACCTCGACCCGAAGGGCTGCCCGTCGGGCGCGAGGGACGACGG
>JAJYGM010000434.1 GCA_021785095.1 Actinomycetes bacterium | reverse complement strand
CGGGCCCGCCTCGCACAGGGAACAAGGTCCCGACACTGGGGACTGCCGGCGAGCTGGCTGTCGCCCGCACGCTCAGAGCTTCGCGGTTCCGACCTTCCGGGCGTCGGCGGCAAATTGCCGCGCGCCGTGGGTCGCGTTCTCCTCGTAGACGTCCCAGCGCTGGGTGACCGCCTCTTCTGCGAGCCGGTGCAGCCGCGCCGCCTCGTCCGGGTGGGCGCGGGCAAGCGCCTGGTAGCGCGTCTCTCGCTCGGTGTACGCCGAGAGCGGGATGCGAGGACGCGGGGAGTCGAGGAGGAAGGGGCTGCCGCCCGACGCCCGGACCACCGGGTCGTAGCGCATGAGGGGCCAGTAGCCGCTCGCCACCGCCCGGTACTGCTGCGCGAGGCCGTCGCGCATCTCGATCCCGTGCTCGATGCAGTGGCTGTACGCGAGGACGAGCGAAGGGCCGTCGTAGGCCTCGGCGTCCCGCAGCGCCCGAAGCGTCTGCTGGGAGTCGGCGCCCATCGCCACACGCGCGACGTAGACGCTCCCGTAGGCGACCGCCTGGAGCGCGAGATCCTTCTTCGGCACGTCCTTGCCTGCCGCTGCGAACCTCGCGACCGCCCCGAGAGGGGTCGCCTTCGACATCTGGCCGCCGGTGTTCGAGTAGACCTCGGTGTCGAGCACCAGGATGTTCACGTTCCGCCCGCTGGCGAGCACGTGGTCGAGTCCGGCCGCCCCGATGTCGTAGGCCCAACCGTCCCCGCCGATGATCCAGACGCTGCGTCGGACGAGGAAGTCGACGACGCTCCGCAGGTCGTCCGCGGCGTCGTCGCGGACGTGCTCGAGCCGCGCCCGCAGCTCGGCCACCCGCGCCCGCTGAGCGGCGAACTCGGACTCCCTGAGCTGCGGAGCGTCGAGGATCGCGGCTGCCAGCTCCTCCCCCACCTCGTGACGGAGCTCCCCGAGGCGGCTGCGGGCGATCTCGGTCTGACGGTCGATCGCCAGGCGCATGCCGAGACCGAACTCGGCGTTGTCCTCGAACAGGGAATTCGACCACGCCGGCCCACGACCGGACCCGTCGACCGTCCAGGGCGTCGTCGGCAGGTTCCCGCCGTAGATCGACGAGCACCCCGTCGCGTTCGCGACGACCATCCGGTCGCCGAAGAGCTGGGAGAGCACCTTCAGGTAGGGGGTCTCACCGCAGCCTTCGCAGGCACCGGAGAACTCGAAGAGCGGCGTGAGGAACTGGGTGCCCCGCACCGTGCCGAAGTCGACCCGCGCGCGGTCGGTGACAGGCAGCTGCTCGAAGAAGCCGACGTGCACGCGGGCCTGCCCGACGATCGGCCCCCGCTCGACGAGGTCGATCGCCTTGCGCGGGCTCTGCCCAGGAGCGCTCGGGACGGCGCTCGGGACGGTGATCGGGCACGCCTCGACGCACAGCCCGCATCCCGTGCAGTCCTCGGCGTACACCTGCAGGGTGAAGCGTCGCCCGGGCAGGCCGACAGCGTTGAGCGGCGCGGACCTGAAACCTTCCGGCGCGCCCGCGAGCTCCTCTTCCTCGTAGAGCTTCGACCGGATGACGCTGTGCGGGCAGACGAAGCTGCATTGTCCGCACTGGATGCAGGCCCGGGGGTCCCAGTCGGCGACGAGTTCGGAGATGTTCCGCTTCTCGAACGCCGCGGTGCCGCTCGGATAGGTGCCGTCCACGGGCATGGCACTGACGGGGAGCTCGTCGCCCCTTCCCTCCAGCATCGCAGCGGTGACCCTGCGGACGAACTCGGGCGCGGAGGCGGGCACCGCCGGTGCGGGGAGCCGTGCGGAGGTCACCGCGCGCTGGGTGTCCACGGCGTGCAGCGCCAGCAGGGCGCGGTCGACCGCGGCGAGGTTGCGGGCCACCACTTCCGGCCCGCGCTTGGCATAGGTCTTCGTGAGGGAAGCCTTGATCCGATCGACGGCCTGCTCCTTCGGGATGACCCCCGACAGGACGAAGAACGCGCTCTGGAGCACGGTGTTGACCCGCCCGGGGAGGCCGACCTCCCTGGCGATGCCGCTCGCGTCGATGACGTAGAGCGCGAGATGCTTGGCCGTGATCTGCTCCTGCACCGGGCGGCTGAGCGCGTCCCACACCTCGTCCGGCCCGAGCGCGCAGTTCAGGAGAAGGGTCCCTGTGTCCGCGGCCGCGGCGAGCACCTCGTGATCGTCGAGAAGGGCGAACTGGTGGCACCCGACGAAGTCCGCCCGTCGCAGGAGGTACGGGGCGTGGATCGGCTCCCGTCCGCACCTGAGGTGGGAGACCGTCTTCGACCCGGACTTCTTCGAGTCGTAGACGAAGTACCCCTGTGCGTAGAAGCCCTCGTCTCCCAGGATCTTGATCGTGCTCTTGCTGGCGCCGACGGACCCGTCCGAACCGAGCCCGAAGAACAGCGCCCCGAACGTGCCGACCGGCTCGACGTCGACCGAGGCGTCGGGCTCCACGCTCGTGTTGGTGACGTCGTCGACGATCCCGACGGTGATCCGGCGTCTCGGCTCGCGCTGGGTCAGCTCGTGGAGGACCCCCGCCACCATCCCCGGCGTCAGCTCCTTCGACGACAGCCCGTACCTGCCGCCGATCACGTTCGGGGACCGCGGGCGCCGGCTCGTGCCGGTCTTCTCTGACTCGGCGAGCGCCGCGACGACGTCGAGGTACAAGGGCTCGCCGAGCGACCCGGGCTCCTTCGTCCGGTCCAGGACTGCGACCGCCCGAACGCTCGAGGGCATCGAGGCCACGAGCGCGTCGGCAGGGAAAGGCCGGTAGAGCCGGACCTGCACCACGCCCACGCGTGTCCCGCGGGCGACGAGGACACGCACGGTCTCTCGCACCGTCTCCCCTGCCGAGCCCATGACGACGATCACCCGTTCGGCGTCCGGGTGGCCGGAGTAGTCCACGAGGTGGTACCTGCGCCCGGACCTCTTCGCGAGCCGGGCCATCACCTCTCCCACGGTCGGAGGGACGGCTGCGTAGAACGGGTTCACCGACTCCCGCCCCTGGAAGTAGACGTCGGGGTTCTGCGCGGTGCCGCGGATGAACCCGCGCTCGGGGGCGAGCGCGCGGCCCCGATGCTCGCGGACGAGCGCCGCGGGGACGAGGTCGTGGAGGTCTTCGTCTTCGAGGAGCTCGACGGTGTTCAGCTCGTGAGACGTGCGGAACCCGTCGAAGAAGTGCACGAACGGCACGCGCGTCCGGAGCGTCGAGGCGTGCGCCACCAGAGCGAGGTCGTGCGCCTCTTGGACCGACGCCGAAACGAGCATGCCGACGCCGGTCTGCCGCACCGCCATGACGTCGGAGTGGTCTCCGAAGATGGACAGCCCCTGGGCCGCGACCGATCGCGCGGCCACGTGCAGCACTGCGGGCGTGAGCTCGCCGGCGATCTTGTAGAGGTTCGGGATCATGAGGAGGAGCCCCTGGGAAGCGGTGAAGGTCGTGGCGAGCGCCCCGCTCTGCAGTGCGCCGTGGAGCGCACCCGCGGCGCCGCCCTCGCTCTGCATCTCGAGCACCGTCGGCACGGTCCCCCAGGCGTTCGGCCGGCCGGCCGCCGACCACTCGTCGGCGCGCTCGGCCATCGGCGAAGAGGGGGTGATCGGGTAGATGCAGCAGACCTCGCTCAGCCTGTAGGCGACCGACACCACGGCGTCGTTCCCATCGACGGTCGCCCGGATCATGGCGTCACCTCCACCATCTCGATCGCGTGGACCGGGCACTGGTCGAAGCAGACGCCGCACCCGGTGCAGCGGTCCTCGTCGATTCGATACCGCAGCCCCGGTCCGAGCTTCACCACCGCCCCCTCCGGGCACGCGCCCAGGCAGCCGTCGCACTCGAAGCAGTTCCCGCACGACAAGCAGCGGGTCGCCTCGAAGACTGCTTCGAGCGGACCGAGCCCTCCCTTCACCTCCGTGAACCCCTCGACGCGCCGTGCAGCGGGGACGACGGGCTCTGCACGGCGCGCCGCGTCGCCGAAGTACCACAGGTGGAGCCCCTCGAACGTCGCGACGGCGTGCTTCGAGCCGGCCGCCGGTCCCGCGGTGCGCAGCCATGCGTCGATGTGGCGCGCAGCCTTCTTCCCGTGACCGACCCCGACGGTGACCGTGCGGTCGCTGGGCACCATGTCCCCGCCTGCGAACACTCCCGCGCAGCCCGTCTCGAGCGTCGCCGACACCTTCACCGTCCCGTCGGGCTCGAACTCGACCCCGGGGACCTGCCGGAGGAAGCCCGTTTCGGCGTCCTGGCCGAGCGCGAGGATCACCGTGTCGGCAGCGAGCGCCTCGAACCGGCCCGTCGGGCGCGGGAACCCCGATTGGTCGAGCTCCATCACCTCGACCTGGAGGTCGGGCGCGTCGAACGCACTGATGGTGCGGAGCCAGTGCATCGTGACACCCTCTTGCTCGGCCTCCTCGGCCTCCTCTTCGTGGGCGGGCATCTGGGCGCGGGTGCGCCGGTAGACGACGAGCGCCTCGTCCGCGCCGAGGCGGCGGGCGGTGCGCGCCGCGTCCATCGCGGTGTTGCCGCCCCCGTAGACCGCGACGCGCCGGCCGATGGCCGGCCGCTCACCCGCGGCGACGCGCCCGAGCAGCGAGAGCGCATCGAGAATGCGGCCGGCGTCGCGCGCAGGGATGTCGACGTGCCTGGCGAGGTGTGCCCCCACCGCGACGAACACGGCGTCGAAGCCGCCCTCCTGGCGCGCGTCGAGGAGGTCTTCGACGTGGTGACCGCTGAGGATGCGCACCCCGGTCTCTTCGATGCGCGCGATCTCTGCGTCGAGGACATCGCGCGGAAGCCGGTACTGGGGGATGCCGTAGCGCATCATCCCTCCGGGCCGGGTGCCGGCGTCGCGGACCTCGACCCCGTGGCCGAGCCGCCTCAGGTGGTAGGCGGCCGAGAGCCCGCTCGGGCCGCTGCCGATCACGAGCACCTTCTTCCCGGTCGGGGGAGCAGGGGGGTCCGGCCGCCAACCCGACTCGAGGGCCTGGTCGCCGAGGAAGCGTTCGACGGCGTGGATCGAGACGGCCTCGTCCAGCTGTGCCCGGTTGCAGTCGTCCTCGCAGGGGTGGTAGCAGACTCGCCCGTGCACGGCCGGGAGCGGGTTGTCCCGGACCAGCCTTCGCCACGCGCGCTCGGCGTCGCCGGCCCGGACGTCGGCCAGCCAGCCCTGGACGTCCTCTCCCGCCGGGCACGCCGCGTTGCACGGTGGGAGGAGGTCGACGTAGACGGGAAGCCGGGTCCGCAGCGGCCCCGCGGTCGCCCGGTCGTGGGCGAGGTCCGGAAGGGGCGTGAGATCGGGCACCGGCCCGCTCAAGGCTGGCCCGACCGCTCTGCGAGACGGCGCTCGACGTCGAGCACGAGCTGGGTCGTCTTCACCACGGTGTCGGGGTTCAGGCTCACCGAGTCGATGCCGAGCGTGACGAGGTACTCGGCGAAGTCCGGGTAGTCCGATGGCGCCTGGCCGCAGATCCCCGAGTGGATCCCGTTGCGCCGGCAGCCCTCGACTGCGAGCTTGATCATCTCCTTCACGCCATCGTCGCGCTCGTCGTAGTCGAAGGCGACCGTCTCGCTGTCGCGATCCACCCCGAGCGTGAGCTGGGTCAGGTCGTTCGACCCGATCGACAGCCCGTCGAAGCGGCGCGCGAAGCGGTCCACGAGGACGACGTTGTTCGGGATCTCGCACATCGCGTAGATCTCGAGGCCCCCTTCGCCGCGCACGAGGCCGAGCTCCGCCATCCGTGCGAGCACGAGGTCGGCTTCGGCGACGCGGCGAACGAACGGCAGCATGAGCACGACGTTCGTGAGCCCCATCTCTTCACGCACCCTGCGCATCGCCCGGCACTCGAGAGCGAACCCTTCTTCGTAGCCAGGGTGAGCATAACGAGACGCGCCGCGAAAGCCCAGCATCGGGTTGCTCTCGACCGGCTCGAAGTCGGCACCGCCGATGAGGTTCGCGTACTCGTTGGTCTTGAAGTCCGACATGCGCACCACGACGGGCTTCGGCCAGAAGGCGGCGGCGATCGTCCCGATCCCCTCGGAGAGCCGTTCCACGAAGAAGGCCTCTCCACTCGGGTACCCCGCGGTGAGGCGGTCGATCTCCGCCCGCGCGGCCCTGTCGGCGACCTTCTCGGGGTGGACCAGCGCGAGGGGATGGATCTTCACGTCCTCGGTGATGATGAACTCCATCCGCGCGAGCCCCACACCGTCGTTCGGCAGGAACGAAGTCTTGAAGGCGACGTCGGGGTTGCCGAGGTTGACCATCACCTTGGTTCTCGGTCGCGCGATGTCGGCGACCTCGATCCGCGACACGCTGAAGGGGACCGTCCCCCGATAGACGCGCCCCTCGTCACCTTCCGCGCACGACACGGTGGCTTCCGCTCCCGAGGGCACCTGGGCGGTCGCATCGCCAGTTCCGACGACCGCGGGGATCCCGAGCTCGCGCGCGACGATCGCTGCGTGGCAGGTGCGCCCGCCGCGATTGGTGACGATGGCAGCGGCCGTCTTCATGACCGGCTCCCAGTCGGGCGTCGTCGTGTCGGCGACCAGGATCTCGCCCGGCTGGAAGCGCCCCAGGCCGTCGACCCCGAGCACGAGGCGCGCCCTGCCCGACGCGATCCGCTCGCCGACCGCACGGCCCCGGGCGAGGACGTCCCCGCGCCCTTCGAGCTCGTAGGTCTCCAGCGTCGAGACCGGGCGCTGAGAGGTCGCCGTCTCGGGACGGGACTGCACCAGGTAGAGCTCGCCGTCGAGCCCGTCCTTCGCCCACTCGATGTCCATCGGCCGGCCGTAATGACGCTCGACGGTGACGGCATGGCCGGCCAGCGCCAGGACCTCCTCGTCGGTCACGCAGTACCGGGCGCGGTCCGCGCGGGGGGTGGGGACGTTGCGCGTGGTCTGCTTCGACTGCCCTTGCGCGAGCACCATCTTCACGGCTTTGTCGCCCAGCGACCTGCGGAGCACCGCACGCCGGCCCGCTGCGTAGGTGGGCTTGTGCACGTAGAACTCGTCGGGGTCCACGGCCCCCTGCACGACGTTCTCGCCGAGCCCGTACGACCCGGTGATGAGCACCACGTCGCGAAAGCCCGAATCGGTGTCGAGGCTGAACATCACTCCCGACGATGCGAGGTCGGAGCGGACCATCTTCATGACCCCCACCGACAGGGCCACCTTGAAGTGGTCGAACCCCTGGTCGATGCGGTAGTGGACCGCGCGGTCGGTGAAGAGGCTGGCGAAGCAGCGTCGGCAGGCGTCGAGCAGGCTGTGGTCGCCCTTCACGTTCAGGTACGTCTCGTGCTGGCCGGCGAAGCTCGCCTGGGGCAGGTCCTCGGCCGTGGCCGACGACCGCACGGCCACGCTCAGGTCCTGCCCGTACTGGTCCTGGAGGGTCCGGTACGCGCCGAGGATCTCCTCTCCGAGAGCGGACGGCAGCCCGGCGCCGTACACGATCTCCCGGGCCAGACCCGCCCGGCGCGCCAGGTCGGCCACGTCGGCGGGATCGAGCCCCTCGAGCGCGTCATGGAGCGGCTCCCACGCCCCGGCCCTGTCGAGGACCGCACGGTAGGCGTCGGAGGTGACCGCGAAGCCGTTCGGCACCCGCACGCCATGGGCGGCGAGCGAGCGGTACATCTCCCCCAGCGACGCGTTCTTGCCCCCGACGAGGGGCACGTCGCCGGCCCCGATCTCTTCGAAGAAGCGCACGTACTCGGACATCGGCCTCCTCTTCACCCGGCTTCACCCGGCCCG
>JAJYGM010000274.1 GCA_021785095.1 Actinomycetes bacterium | reverse complement strand
ACCGAGGACAGCTCAGCTCCTCCTCGTGCTGGATCGGCCAGCTGACCGGTCGTCTTCGTCGCGACCGCCTGGAGTCGCTCGGCGCAGCGGCCCGAGCAGGCGGCTACCCTCCCCAGCGTGAGCATCCCCGACGAGGAGGTCACGCAGGTTCGCGCCGCCACCGACCTCGTCTCACTCGTCTCGGAGCACGCGGCGCTCAGGCAGCAGGGGCGGCGCTGGGTCGGCCTGTGCCCATTCCACAGCGAGAAGACCCCGTCGTTCAGCGTCAACGCCGAGGAGGGCGTCTACTACTGCTTCGGCTGCCAGGCCTCGGGTGACGCGATCACGTTCGTCCGGGCGACCGAGCACTTGGACTTCGCCGACGCCGTCCGGCTCCTCGCGGAGCGCGCCGGGATCGTGCTGCACGAGACCGAGGAGGGGACTGAGGACCGCAGGCGCCGGGGAGAGCTGCTCGACGCGATGGCGATGGCGGTCGCGTGGTACCACGAGCGGCTCCTGTCGGCGCCGGACGCGGGCCGTGCTCGTGACTACCTACGCTCCCGCGGTTACGACGGCGCGGTCGTGCGCCGCTTCCAGCTCGGGTGGGCGCCGGACGACTGGGACGCGCTGACCCGCGCGCTGGGGCTGACGCCGCAGGTCGCCGCCGACAGCGGGCTGGGCTTCGTCAACCGTGCCGGGCGGCTTCAGGACTCCTTCCGCGCGCGGGTGCTGTTCCCTATCTTCGACCCCTCCGGCCGTGCGGTCGCCCTGGGCGGGCGGATCCTGCCGGAGCGGGCTGGGGCTGGGGCGGAGGGGGACGCGCGACGGCGCGCCGAGCCGAAGTACAAGAACTCCCCCGAGACGCCGGTCTACTCGAAGCGCCGCACCCTCTACGCGCTGAACTGGGCGAAGCACGGCATCGTGGCGACCGGTGAGGTCGTCGTGTGCGAGGGCTACACGGACGTGATCGGGTGCTTCACGGCGGGGATCGAACGGGCGGTGGCGACCTGCGGCACTGCGCTCGGGGAGGAGCACTTCCGCCTCCTGCGCAACTTCGGCGGGCGCATCGTGCTCGCGTACGACGCAGACCAGGCGGGACAGTCCGCGACCGCCAGGGTGTACGAGTGGGAGCGGCGCCACGAGGTGGACGTGCGCGTGGCGGCGCTGCCTCGAGGGTCCGACCCCGCGGACCTCGCGCGCTCGGACCCCGACTCGCTGCGCCAGGCGATCGCCTCGGCGGTGCCCTTCTTGCAGTTCCGCGTCTCGCGCGCCATGGCGCAGCACGACCTCTCGACGCCAGAGGGGCGCGCCAAGGCGGCCAAGGCGGCGCTGGCGACCGTCGCCGAGCATCCCGACCCGCTCGTACGCGACCAGTACGTCATGACGGTCGCGGACGCGACGCGCCTCGACCCCGAGCTGCTGAGGGCCGAAGCTGAGGTGCCGGCGTCGCGCGCGCCGGCAACGTCCGGTCGGGGCGGCATCGCGCCGGGTCGTCGGACGCCCGCGGGCAGCGCACGAGGGCGCGAGGCTCCGCCCCAGGTGAACCGCCCGGGTCTCGAGGCGCTGAAGCTTGCGGTCCACCGCCCAGACCTCGTCGCGAACCGCCTCGAAGACGTGCTCTTCTGCGACGATCTGCAGCGTCGCGCGTTCCTCTCCCTCGCCGGCGCGGACAGCGTGCGGGCAGCGGTCGACGGCGCGGACGAGGACGTCGCCGCGCTGCTGCGTCGGCTCTGCGTCGAGGAGATGCCGGACCCCGACGACCCGCGAGCCGACCCGGCTGACTCGGTGGTCGCTCAGCTGGCGCGGGAGGCCGCGAAGAAGGCGCTCGCGAGCCTGCACGCCGCCGCGCGCACCGGCGACGCGGAGCTCGCCGACGTCGCCGCACAGACTGCGCGGGTTCGGCGGTGGATCGAGGAGCTGGACGAAGTCGGTCGCAGCCGCGAATCCTCGGACCGGTTGGTAGCGTGGTTGGCCGGCCCACCACAGGACGGCCCTGTCCGGCAAGGGCCCACGACGAGCACGATGGAGCCTGGATGAGCACGAACGGAAGACCCCCGCACGAGAAAGGGGCCGTTCACGGCGTCGAGGAGCCGGCTAAAGCCTCTCGCCCGCGCACGCTGCGCAGGGCGAAGTCGTCGTCGGAGAGCTCATCGGGCGCGTCCGACTACGCGGGCAGCGCCGCGGAGGACCCAGTCCACACCTACCTGAAGGAGATCGGGAAGGTCCCGCTCCTCAGTGCGGAGCTGGAAGTCGAGATGGCTCGCCGGATCGAGGCGGGAAACGAGGCAGCCGCGCGGGTGGCCGCACACGAGCGAGCGCAGACGCAGGGCGGGGCGCCGGAGGATCTCCTCGCGCCCGAGCAGCAGGTGCTCGAGCGCCGCGTGGTCCGCCTCGGCGAGCAGGCGAAAGAGGTTCTGATCGAGGCCAACCTCCGTCTCGTGGTCTCGATCGCCAAGCGCTACCGAAACCGGGGCCTTGCCTTTTTGGACCTCATCCAAGAGGGGAACCTCGGGCTCATGCGGGCGGTCGACAAGTTCGACTACGAGAAGGGCTTCAAATTCTCGACGTACGCGACCTGGTGGATCCGCCAGGCCATCACGCGTGCCATCGCCGACCAGGCCCGGACGATACGCATCCCCGTCCACATGGTCGAGACGATCAACAAGGTGGTCTGGGCCCAGCGCCACCTGCTCCAGGAGCTCGGTCGTGAGCCCACCCCCGAGGAGGTTGCGCAGCGGGTCGAGTTCCCGATCGAGCGGGTGCGCGAGATCCAGCGGCTCAGCCTCGACACCGTCTCCCTCGAGCAACCGGTAGGAGAGGAGGACGACTTCAGCCTCTCGGACCTGATCGAGGACCGCAGCGCGGTCGTCCCCGACGACGCCGCCACCCGGGCCATGCTCGACCGTGCGGTGAAGGCGGCACTCGCCTTCTTGACCGAGCGAGAGCAGGACATCGTGCGGCTCCGCTTCGGTCTCGACGACGGCAAGATCCGCACCCTCGAAGAGGTGGGGAGGGAGTTCGGCGTGACCCGCGAGAGGGTGCGCCAGATCGAATCGAAGACGCTCGCCAAGCTCCGACGTCCCGACGCGGCGTTCTTGCTGCGCGACTACCTGGAGGAGGCCTGAGGCGGGCTGAGGGAACCGAACCAGCCTTTGGTAGGCTGGCTTGCCGACCCTTCCGGGGTGGCGCAATCGGCAGCGCAGCGGACTGTTAATCCGTTGGTTCTGGGTTCGAGTCCCAGCCCCGGAGCCATGACTCGGCGTTCCATGGACGTCGACGTGGGCCCGGGAGCACATCTGGAGCGTGCAGCGCTGTTCTCCTTCTCTTGCAGCGCGGACCCGTCTCCCGAAGACGCACGACCGCGAGAGACGGTGCCGGTGGGGGAGACGGCGGCCGGGTTCGTGGCCCTGACCGCCGAACGGCTCGAGGTGGAGGCGGGACGTCCCGTCGCGAAGGGGACCTGAGCCTTTCTGCCGTCACCCCGCCCTTCGGCTCTGCTTAGGGTCGGTTGCCGCCCGCGGAGACCTTCGGGAGCCGCCGGAGGGCGATCGCGATCACGGTCGCCGGGTCCGCACCCTGTGCGTCGAGAGCGAGGAGTAGCCGTCGCGCGGCAGCGATGGGTGCGTCGTGGGCGGCCGCCCATCCGACGATCGGGTCGGCCGCATTGTGCCCGGACCCGAGAGCGTCGAGCACCGCGGACAGACGCCAATCCGCGAGGTCGTCGAAGGTGGCTCTCGTGAGCCATGACCTCCAGCGGTCGGGCGTCGACGCCTGGCGGAGCGCGCGCAGCATCCTCGGCACGCCGGCCGCGTCGTCGACCAGCGCGAACGCTGCGAGGACGCGGTCGACCGGCTGTCCGGTTGCGCGCACGACCGGTCCGACCTCGCCCGCAGCGGCGCGCGCAGTGACGGCGGTCCAGCGCTCGGCGAGCGAACGGTCGACGCGGAGCGCCAGGAGCTCGTTGAGCGTCTCCTGGCTCGGGGGGAGGGCTGCGAGCGCGTCGGCGATCGGGAGGTCGTCGGCCACGAGCGCGCTCGGTTGCACGGGGACCCCGCGCCGGAGGTAGGACCGCGCGAGGCCGGTCACCGCGTCGCTCACGACGCGGTGAAGCTTCGCGTCGGCATCCGCGGCCAGCTCGGTCCACAACGTGTCGAGCTCCGCCCACGGTTCCGCTGCGCCCACGACGTGACGTGCTGCCCAGTACGCGCCGGCTGCGTCGCCGAGGCCGACGCCCAGCTCGGCCGCGGTCTCGTGCGCCCACACGGCCCCGAGCTGGTCGACGATCTCGCCCGCGACCTCGGTCGCCAAGATCTGGTCGTACAGGCGGTGCTTGGCGATCAGGTCGCCGAAGTCGGCCCGCAGCTCCGCGGGGAAGTAGGACTCGACGGCGCTGGCGAACGAGGAGTCGGCGATGACCGGGGACTGCTCGATCGCGGCGCCGAGGTCCGACTTCGCGTAGGCGAGCAGGACCGCGAGCTCCGGCCGGATCATGCCTGCGCCGGCAGCGCGCCGCACTGCGATCTCGTCGGCCGCTGGGAGCGACTCGACCGTACGGTCGACGCGGCCCGACGCCTCGAGCGCGTCGACGAGCGCGGCGTAGGCGTCGAGCTGCTCCGCGCTGTCCGGCACCGCGCGGTTGAGCGCGGCGACGCTGTGGTCGACCTGTCGAAGCACCCCAAAGGCGACGTCGTCTTGCGCGCGTTCGAGGAACGCGTCCCGGTCGACGGGCTCGAGGCGTCCCTCTTCGATCGCGAGCGCGAGAAGGATCTTCAGGTTCACCTCCCGATCGGAGGTGGCGACGCCCGCGGCGTTGTCGATGAAGTCGGTGTTGATGCGCCCGCCACGCCGTGAGTAGCGGATGCGGGCTTGCTGGGTCAGGCCGAGGTTGCCTCCCTCGCCGATCACCCGTGCACGTATGCGGTCCGCGGTGGCCCGGACCTCGTCATTGGCGTGGTCGCCGACGTCGGCGTCGGACTCTCCTGCGGCCTTCACGAACGTACCCACGCCACCGAACCACATGAGGTCGACGGGTGCCTCGAGGATGGCGCTCACGAGCTCGGGCGGCGAGAGGCGTTCCCGGTCGATGCCGAGCGCCCGGCGCGCTTCGGGGGTGAGGACGACCTCTTTCGCGTCGCGTCCCCACACGCCGCCACCCGCGGAGAGGAGCTCGGCCGAGTAGTCGGCCCAGCTCGAGGCGGGGAGCTTGGCCAGGCGCGCACGCTCGCGGAACGAGGTGGAGGGATCCGGATCGGGATCCAAGAAGATGTGCCGGTGGTCGAAGGCGGCGACGAGGCGGATGGCGTCGCTGAGGAGCATCGCGTTGCCGAAGACGTCGCCGGACATGTCGCCGACGCCGGCGACGAGGATCGGCTCGCGCTGGACGTCGATGCCGAGCTGGTGGAAATGGCGCCGCACGGCGACCCAGCCCCCACGCGCGGTGATGCCCATGGCCTTGTGGTTGTAGCCGTGGCTTCCTCCGGACGCGAACGCATCGCCGAGCCAGAGCCTGTGCGCCGCGCTGAGCTCGTTCGCGAGGTCGGACAGCTCAGCGGTACCTTTGTCAGCTGCGACGACAAGGTAGGGGTCCGGCCCGTCGCGGACGACCGTGTGGGCGGGCGAGACGACCTTGCCGCCCTCGAGGTTGTCGGTGACGTCGAGGAGCGAGCCCACGAAGACCGAGTAGGAACGGCGGATGTCCTCGGGCGTCGGGCGTCCCGCCTGCCGGCAGACGAACCCTCCCTTTGCACCGGTCGGGACGATGATCGCGTTCTTCTTCACCTGGGCGACCATGAGGTCGAGCACCTCGGCGCGGAAGTCGTCCGGCCGCTCGCTCCATCGGATGCCGCCCCGGGCGACCATGCCGGCGCGAAGGTGGATCCCCTCGACGCCGGGTGCGTGCACCCAGGTCTCGAACTTGGGGAGCGGGGCGTGCAGTTGGGGGACCGCGGCGCTCTCGATCTTGAGGGTCACGGCCTCCTTGGGCCGCCCTGTCGTCGTCCGCTGGAAGAAGTCGGTGCGCACCGTCGCGTCGACGAGCGACAGCACCACGCGCAGCGCCCGGTCCCAGCGCAGGAGCGGCACCTTGGCGAGCTCGGCGGCGCACGCGGCGCGAGTTGAGGCCTCGGGCACCTCGGTCGCTGGGTCGAACCGGGAGAGGAAGTGCGCGATCAGCGCGCCGGCGACCCCGGGGAAGCTGATCAGGGCCTCTTCGACTTCGGTGGGCGGCACGATCGGGTCGCACTGCGCCCAGTAGTTCGTGTAGGCGCGCAGGAGGGAGACGTCGCGCCAGCTGAGCCCGGCCGCAGGGACCAGGACGTGCAGCCGGTCGACTTCCGTCCGTTCGCCCACGACGGCATCGAGCGCCTCGACGAGCCGCGGCCCGTCGATCGCCGGAACGAAGGTGCCGGCGCCGACCCCGAGCTCCACGAGATGGACGCCGACGTCGTCGATCGCGATCGGGACGCCGTCTTGGAGCTCGAAGCGGTAGGGGACCGACTCTTCGACCACGAGGCCGAAGCTCTCGAGCACAGGGAGGAGGGCGGTGAGCTCGACAGGCTTGGTGCCCAGCCTGCGGACGTGGAACCGCTGGCCGCCCAGCGCGCGCACTGCGAACCGGTGGTCGGGATCGGCGTCGCCTGGACGCGGGCGCCCTGCGTGCATCTCGCGCGCGCCGCCGAGCAACGTCGTGAGCTCGGCGGCGTCGAGCGCTGCCTGCTCGGGCGTGGTCCGCTCCCGGTAGCTCGCGGGTGCCCGCCGGCTGAGATCGAGCGCGACGTCTCTCGTCAGGGGATCCGTCGCGTTGGCGAGCAGATCGCGAGCCCAAGGATCGGTGCCGGGCACCGGTGCGTCGCTGGTCTCGGTCGTCACTGACTCAGCATCGCGCAGGCGCTTGCGATGGGCGAGGCAACGGCGCTTTCGCACGGGGCTCTGACGTAGGATCGAGGGGTGCTGACGACGGAAGTGACCGGTCGCCAGTGCAGGTAGGGGCCGCCCTTGTTCTCGCCAGCGTGAAGGTGCTGTGGCCCGAGGGCTTGAACACGAGCCTGTACCTGGACCTCAACCGCGTGGCCCGTCAGACGGCCTGGGCGCACGGGTTCATGCACGCGTACGCGCTGTGGCTCGGGCTCACGCTCATGGCGGCCATCTTCGCCGCAGCGTACGCGCTGGCATGGTGGCGCCGGGACGCCCACGCCGCCGCGCTGCTCTTCGTGGGGGGGCTCGGGACGCTGGCCGCCCTCGGCCTGAACCAGCTCGTGGGGCACGCCGCTGGCGAGCTCCGCCCCTACGACACGTACCGGCACGCACTGGTGCTGGTCGCAAAGGCGAACGACTTCGCCTTCCCCTCGGACCACGCCACGGTCGCAGGCGCGCTGCTCGTATCGGTGCTCCTCGTGCTTCGCCGCGCAGGAGCACGAGGGGCGGGGACCGAGGCCGGGCTGCCCGGCGTGCCGGCGCGCCGGCCGGGGGTCACGCCCGCGATGGCCGTCCTCGCGCTCGTTGCCGCGCTCGTGTGCCTCTTCCTCCTCTTCGCCCGCGTCTATGTCGGTGCGCACTACCCGGGGGACGTGGTCGCAGGCGCGCTCCTCGGCGGTGCGGTGGCCCTCCTCTTCTCCGCGGTCCGGCCGCTCGCCTACCGTGCGGCGGACAAGGTGGGGAGGACGTCGTTCGCAGTGCTCGTCCGGCGCACGCCGCCTCAGCTCGGCCGCGGCCGTGACCCCGACGGACGTCGAGAGGGCGTCGCGGGCGACGGAGACTTCCCGGCCGCGATGTAGCTCG
>JAJYGM010000440.1 GCA_021785095.1 Actinomycetes bacterium | reverse complement strand
CGACCGGTTCCGGCTCTACATGGGCATGTACGCACGCGAGCAGGCCCGTTGCCTCTACAGCCCGGGTCTCATCGCCAACCTGGAGCGGAACTGGGACGCTGCGCACCGGCGGCGCCCGACGGCGGGCACGAGGGAGTCGCCCACGGCGTGACGCCAGCGGGGAGCGGCCGCGCCGGTAGGGCGCCGGGTCGACCGAGCCTCCAACGTCTCCCGGCATCCGGAGGTTCTCGGTGAGGCAACGACTCCGCCTCCCCGGAGGTCTCGACGTGAGGCGACAGCGGGTGCTCCTCGCCGTAGGCCGCGACGTGCTGCCCGAAGGCCGGCACCGACCGGGCGTGCGCCGGCCGTTCGACAAGAGTCGCTCGTTCGAGACGCAGTGGACTTCCATCCGTGGAACCCCGGAGCACCGACTCCGAGACGGGACGTCGCGGTGGGGCTGCGCAGACTTGAACCAGCGATGGGGGCAGGTAGGCTGCGCCCGCCATGCGCGTGCTCGCAACCGGCGCTGCCGGGTTCATCGGGTCGAATTTCGTCCGCTACTGGGTGAAGGAGCACCCCGGAGACCGGGTCGTCGTCTACGACTCGCTCACCTATGCCGGGACACGGTCCAACGTCGAGGGCCTGGACGTCGGGTTCGTCCAGGGCGACGTCTGCGACCTCGAGCTCGCCACCGCGACGCTCGAGCGAGAGCAGATCGACACGGTCGTCCACTTCGCGGCGGAGTCCCACAACTCGCTCGCCGTCCTCGACCCTGCGCGCTTCTTCCGCACGAACGTCGTGGGGACCCAGACCATGCTCGAGGCGGCCCGGCGCCACGGCGTCTCGAGGTTCCACCACATCTCGACGTGCGAGGTCTACGGCGACCTCGACCTCGACTCGGACGAGTCGTTCACCGAGGACAGCCCCTACCGGCCCCGTACGCCCTACAACGCGTCGAAGGCCGGGGCGGACCATGCCGTGCGCGCGTACGCCGAGACCTTCGGGCTCCCGGTCACGATCACGAACTGCTCGAACAACTACGGTCCGTACCAGTTCCCCGAGAAGGTGATCCCCCTGTTAACCACGCTCGCGCTCTGTGACCAGCGGCTCCCGATGTACGCCTCGACCCAGAACCGCAGGGAGTGGCTGCACGTGCTCGACCACTGCCGGGCGATCGACGCGGTCCTCCGGCGCGGAAGGGAGGGCGAGACCTACCACGTGGGCAGCGGCTTCGAGGCGAACATCGAGCAGATCGCCGACGCGGTCCTCACGTGCCTCGGGAAGCCCGCGTCCTTGAAGGAGATCGTGCCCGACCGGCCCGGCCACGATCGGAGGTACCTGCTCGACACGGCGAAGATCCGGCGTGAGCTCGGCTGGCGGCCCCTCGTCGGCTTCGACCGTGGGATCGAAGAGACCGTGGCGTGGTACGCCGCGAACCGGGCCTGGTGGGAGCCGCTGCGCGGGAGGGCCCCGGTCGTCGAGACCGCCTGGACGGGCTGAACGTGCGGGTCCTCGTCACCGGGGCGGGAGGCCAGCTCGGCCACGACCTGGTGATCGCGCTCGCTGGGGAGGTGCCCCCCGCCGGCCGCCGCCGTTCGCTGCTCGGACCCGAGGGGGGCGGCGCGGGAGTCGACGTCACGGGGGCGGACCGCGCGTCCCTCCCGGTCGAGGACCGCGCGGCGGTGCTCGAGGCGGTCGCCGGGCTCCGGCCCGACGTCGTGGTGCACGCCGGGGCGTGGACGGCGGTCGACGCGTGCGAGGGCGATCCCGATCGGGCCTTTCGCGTGAACGCGCTGGGCACCCGCCACGTCGCCGAGGCTGCGGGGATGGTCGGCGCCCACCTCGTGTACGTGTCGACGGACTACGTCTTCGACGGGACGTCGGCCCGTCCGTACGTCGAGTGGGACCCGCCGTGCCCGCTCTCGGTGTACGGCCGGAGCAAGCTCGGCGGGGAGCTCGAGTGCCCGCCGGACGCGACCGTCGTGCGCACGTCGTGGGTCTGCGGGGCGACGGGCGCGAACATGGTGAAGACCGCGCTGGCGCTGGCCGACCGTGACGGCCCGCTTCGGTTCGTCGACGACCAGCACGGCTCCCCGACGTTCACCGCGGACCTGGCGGCGGCGATCGTGACGCTCGGGCTGGATCGCCGGCCCGGGACCTACCACGTCACGAACGCCGGGGAGACCACGTGGTTCGGCTTCGTCCGGGCCGTCCTCGAGGCGGCCGGGCACGATGCCGGACGGGTCGAGCCGATCTCGACCGCCGATCTCGACCCGCCCCGCGCCGCGCCGCGCCCTGCCAACTCGGTGCTCGACAACGCAGCCCTGAGGCTGGGCGGCATGCCGCTCCTTCCCGATTGGCGCGACGGCCTGGCGCGGCTCGTCGAGGTCTGCACGTGACCCCGGGCGCCCGGGTCGCCGTCGTCGGGGCCGGCTACGTCGGGCTCCCGACCGCCGCAGCGCTCGCGACGTTCGGCCACGCCGTGGTGTGCGCCGAGCGGGACGAGGCCCGGCTCGCCGCGCTCGCGTCGGGCAGGGTGCCCTTCCTCGAGGACGGTCTCGACGGGCTGCTCGCGCAGGTCGTCGCGAGCGGGAAGCTCCGCTTCGTGCGACGTGCGGCAGAGGCCGTGCGCGGCGCCGAGTTCGTCTTCGTGTGCGTCGGGACTCCCGAGCGCGGCGACGGCGCCGCCGACCTGTCGTTCGTGGAGGAGGTGGCGGCGGAGATCGCCGGCGCGCTCGAACCCGGTGCGATCGTGGTCAACAAGTCGACGGTACCGGTGGGCACCGCGGCGGAGCTCGAGCGGATCACGGGCGCGACGGTCGTGTCGAACCCCGAATTCCTGCGAGAGGGCACCGCCGTGGGCGACAGCCTCCACCCGGACCGCGTCGTGGTCGGCGCCGACGACCGGCGGGCGGCGAGAAGGGTGGGGGAGCTCTTCTCGGAGACGGGTGCGCCCCTCATCGTGACCGACACCGTGACGGCCGAGACGATCAAGTACGCGTCCAACGCGTTCTTGGCGATGAAGCTCAGCTTCGTGAACGCGCTCGCCGCGCTGTGCGAGCCCATCGGCGCGGACGTCCGCGACGTCGTCCTGGGCCTCGGCTACGACCGCCGCATCGGGTTCGACTTCCTGCGGCCCGGTCCTGGATGGGGAGGATCGTGCTTCCCGAAGGACACGGCCGCGCTGGTGCGGATCGCCGAGGACGCCGGGTACGACTTCGCGCTCCTGCGTGCAGCCATCGCCGCCAACCACGAGGCGCACGCGCGCGTGGTACGGAAGGTGGAGGAACTGGCAGGGGGCGAGCTCGCCGGCCGGACCGTGGGCGTCTGGGGGCTCACCTTCAAGGCGGGAACCGACGACCGTCGCAGCTCGCCGGCGGTCGCGATCGCCCGGCGGCTCGTGGAGCTCGGCGCGACGGTCCGCGCGTACGATCCGACGGTGCCGCCCGGCCCCTCGCCGCAGGACCTCTCCGGGACGGTCCTGTGCGCGGACGCCTACGACGCCTGCCGGGGGGCGAGCGCGGTTGCGCTCCTCACCGAGTGGGAAGAGTTCCGCGGCCTCGACTTCGTGAAGGTGCACGACGTCATGGCATCGGCCGCGCTCGTCGACGCCCGGAACCTGCTCGACCCGGCTGCGCTGCGCCGCAACGGCTTCACCTACGCAGGCGTGGGACGCCCGTGACCGCGTGCTCGCCGGCCGGCGCCGGCTGATGGCGAGGGTCGTCGTCGCCGGCGGAGCGGGCTTTCTCGGCTCCCACCTCTGCGAGCGGCTCGTCGGTCGCGGTGACGAGGTCGTCTGCCTGGACGACCTCTCCACCGGCACCGAGGAGAACCTGTCCCACCTGAGCGGCGCGGCGGGGTTCACGCTGGTCGTCGCCGACGTGAGCGAACAGGTCCCGGTCGAGGGCCCCGTGGACGCCGTCTTCCACCTGGCGAGCCCCGCGTCCCCGATTGCGTACCTCGCTCGGCCCATGGAGACCCTCGCCGCCGGGAGCGCGGGGACGCGCCGGCTTCTCGAGCTCGCGGCACGGAGCGGCGCGCGGTTCGTGCTGGCCTCCACGAGCGAGGTGTACGGCGACCCCGAGGTCCACCCGCAGCCCGAGAGCTACCGCGGCAACGTCGATCCCGTCGGTCCCCGCAGCGTCTACGACGAGGCGAAGCGCTTCGCCGAGGCGCTCACGATGGCGGCGCACCGGGCGCTCGGCGTCGACGTCGGCATCGCGCGGATCTTCAACACCTACGGTCCGCGGCTGGCTCCGGGCGACGGGCGCGTGGTCTCGAACTTCTGCGTGCAGGCGCTCCGTGGCGAGCCGCTGACTGTGCACGGGGACGGCACGCAGACTCGCAGCCTCTGCTACGTGGACGACCAGGTCGACGGGCTGCTCGCGCTCCTCGGCGCACCCGTGACCGGCCCGGTGAACATCGGCAACCCCGACGAGCGGACGGTCGGAGAGCTCGCCGAGACGGTGCTGTCGCTCACCGGGTCGTGCTCGACCGTCGAGCACGGCCCGCTGCCCGTCGACGACCCGCGCCGTCGCTGCCCCGACATCTCGCTCGCACGCCGGGCGCTCGGCTGGGAGCCCACGGTGCCGCTCGACGAAGGGCTCAGGCGCACGGTGTCGTGGTTCCGCGAGCGCCTCGGCACCGCGTGAGCGCGTCGGTCGCAGGCCGCGCGGCGTCGCGCGTCGCAGCAGTCGTCGTCGACTACGACGCGGGAGAGCTGCTGGGCGCGTGCGTGCGCTCGCTCCTCGACGACGGCGTGCGGGACGTGGTCGTAGTGGAGAACGGCGAGGCCTCCGCGGCGCGGCGCGCGCTCGACGGGTTGACCGTCCCGCTGGTCGTCACCGGACGGAACCTCGGGTACGGCGCAGGTGCGAACCGGGGGATCGCTGCGAGCGGCGACTCGGAGTACGTGCTCGTGTGCAACCCGGACCTGCGCGTCCACCCGGGCGCGGTCGAGCGGCTCACCGCCGCCCTCGACGCGCACGCCGACTGGGCGATCGTGGGTCCGCGCATCGTCGACCCGGCCGGCGAGGAGTACCCCTCGGTGAGGAGGTTCCCCTCGATGACCGATGCCGCCGGCCACGCGCTGCTCGCCCTCTTCCGGCCGGACAACCGGTTCACCCGGCGCTACCGCGACCGGGTCGGAGAGGAGGTGCGCAGGGTGGACTGGGTGTCGGGTGCCTGCTTCTGCGCGCGCCGGACCGCGCTCGAGGAGCTGGGCGGCTTCGACGAGGCCTACTTCATGTTCGCCGAGGACATCGATCTGTGCTGGCGCGCGCACCAGGCCGGCTGGGGCGTGGGCGTCGAGCCCCACGCGGCGGTCACCCACGTCCACGGCGTCTCGCGCCGCCGGCACCCCTACCGGATGCTCGTCGCGCACCACCGCTCGGCACTGCGCTTCGAGGCGCGCCGCGCCCGGGGCGTCGAGCGGCTGGCGCTCCCCGCAGCCGCCGCCGTGCTGGGGGTGCGGCTCGGGATGGCCCTCGCAGAGGAGGCGCTCCGCCGCCGGGGGGAGACCGGCGGACCCGGCAATGGTGGCGCGTAGGTGGCGCGTAGGCTGCGTGCGGGCTGCGTGCGGGTCTGTGGTTGCAAGTCGATGCCAGCCGCAGGCGAAACGACCCACGTAAGGCAACTCGTGGTTGCCGAGCATGGTGCGGCTTAGGAGTAAGCCCTGCCCGCCCGGTTCTCCCGATCCGCGGGGGAGGGCGGCGACGGGGGGATGCGTGCCGTAGACGACGCCGCCGGACTCAGACGGTCGCCGGCGCCGGGCCGCCACCCCTGCAGCAGGCGAGTGTGGGGCCAAAGACCAGGTCAGCCGCACGCAGCCCTGTGGTGCCCTCTCGGCCCGCGTCGGATCGCCCGGCAACGGTGCCCGGCCGGCGGCGTGCTCGGGCCGGTACCATTGAAAGACCATGTCCGTGTTCACCAGGGTCCTGCGCGCCGGCGAGGGCAAGAAGGTCCGCCGCCTCGCGGAGCTGGTCCCGCTCGTGAACGGGCTCGAGCCGGAGCTCGAGGCCCTGTCCGACGACGAGCTCAGGGGAAAGACGGTCGAGTTCCGCGAGCGCCTCGCTCGGGAGGAGACACTCGACGACCTCCTCGTCGAAGCCTTCGCCGTCGTGCGCGAGGCCTCCTGGCGGGTGCTCGGGCAGCGCCACTTCGACGTCCAGCTGATGGGCGGGATGTCCCTGCACTTCGGCTGGATCGCCGAGATGAAGACCGGGGAGGGGAAGACCCTCGTCTCGACGCTGCCGGTGTACCTGAACGCGCTCGCAGGAAGAGGCGTCCACGTCGTCACCGTGAACGACTACCTGGCGACCCGCGACGCGGAGTGGATGGGCCGCGTCTACCGATGGCTCGGGCTCACGGTGGGGAGGGTCGGGCCCGACATCACCGACCCCAGGGAGAAGCGGGCGGCGTACCTCGCAGACGTCACGTACGGCACGAACACGGAGCTCGGCTTCGACTACCTGCGCGACAACATGCAGATCTCGCGCGACACAATGGTCCAGCGGGGCCACGTCTTCGCGATCGTGGACGAGGTCGACTCGATCCTGATCGACGAGGCGAGGACCCCCCTCATCATCTCGGGGCCCGCCGACGAGGCGGCGCGGCTCTACTACCAGTTCGCGAGCATCGCCCGGACGTTGGAGCGCGACCTCGACTACGAGGTCGACGAGGAGAAGCGCCACGTCGTCCCCCTCGAGTCGGGGATCGAGAAGGTCGAGCGCGCCGTGGGGGCGGAGAACCTCTACGACTCCGTCTCGGTCAACTACGTCCACCAGCTCATCAAGGCGCTCGAAGCCAAGGAGCTGTACCACCGCGACAAGGAGTACCTCGTCGACGAGGGCGAGGTGAAGATCATCGACGAGTTCACCGGCCGCACGCTCGAGGGGCGCCGCTGGTCGGACGGGCTCCACCAGGCGGTCGAGGCGAAAGAGAGGGTGCGGATCAAAGAGGAGAACCACACCTGGGCGACCGTCACCCTCCAGAACTACTTCCGCCTCTACGAGAAGCTCGCCGGCATGACCGGCACGGCCGAGACCGAGGCGGCCGAGTTCGCCAACACCTACAACTTGCCCGTCGTCCCGATCCCCACGAACATGCCGATGGTCCGGATCGACGAGCCCGACCTCATCTTCAAGACGGAGAGCGCGAAGTTCAACGCGGTCGTCGACGACATCGTGGAGCGCCACGAGCGTGGGCAGCCGGTGCTGGTCGGCACCGCGTCGGTCGTGAAGTCCGAGCTCTTGTCGCGCCTCTTGGAGAAGCGGGGGATCCCGCACAACGTCCTGAACGCGAAGCAGCACTTCCGCGAGGCGGAGATCGTCGCGCAGGCGGGAAGGCCGTCCACGGTGACGGTGGCGACGAACATGGCCGGCCGCGGCGTCGACATCATCTTGGGCGGGAACCCCGAGCTCCTGGCCGCGCACCAGGCCGCCGCCGACGGGCTCGATCTCGAGACCGACGAGGGCCGCGACTCGTACGCGCGGCTGCGCGCCGAGATCGACGCTTCCTGCTCGGCCGACGCGAAGTCGGTGATCGAGGCGGGCGGGCTCTACGTCCTGGGCAGCGAGCGGCACGAGAGCCGGCGGATCGACAACCAGCTTCGCGGACGCTCCGGCCGACAGGGGGACCCGGGCGAGAGCCGGTTCTACCTCTCGCTGGAGGACGACCTCATGCGGCTCTTCGCCACGGGCGCGATGAGCTGGGTGATGGGCAGGACGCTGCCCGAGGACATGCCGATCGAGGCGAAGATGGTCACGAAGGCCATCGAGCGGGCGCAGACGACGGTGGAAGCCAGGAACTCCGAGATCCGAAAGGAGGTCCTGAAGTACGACGAAGTGATGAACGAGCAGCGCAAGGTGATCTACGCGCGGCGCCTCCAGGTGATC
>JAJYGM010000431.1 GCA_021785095.1 Actinomycetes bacterium | reverse complement strand
GGCTCCCGGACCGGAGCCGGCTGTCGGCTGTCATGTCGGTCACCGAACGCCCTGTCGTCGACATACGCCGGCACCGTCTCGGGGATCAGGACCTTCGGTCGCTCGTCGGGCTCGGGACGGTGAGCGAGGAGATGGTGTCCTTTCTCTCGGCAGCCGTTCGCGCGAAGCGCAACATCCTCGTGTCCGGTGCGATGAACGCCGGGAAGACGACGCTGCTTCGGGCGCTCGCGGCGGAGATCGAGCCGGCCGAGCGGGTGGTGACGATCGAGCAGTCGCTCGAGCTCGGGCTCGACCGTCAGGTCGAGCGCCATCCCGACTGTGTCGCCATGGAGGCCCGCCTCGCCAACACCGAGGGCGAGGGAGCGATCGGCATGGCCCGGCTCGTCCGTCGCTCCCTGCGCATGAACGCCTCGCGCGTCATCGTCGGCGAGGTGCTCGGCGACGAGATCATCCCGATGCTGAACGCGATGAGCCAGGGCCGGTCCGGGTCCATGGGCACGATCCACGCCGACTCGTCCGCCGGCGTGTTCCGGCGCATCGCGGCCTACGCGGTTCAGTCCCCCGAGCGGTTGCCACTCGAGGCGACGAACCTGCTCATCGCCGGAGCGATCCACTTCGTGGTCCACATGGACGTCCTCCGGCGACCAGGTCAGGCACCTCTGCGCCACGTGAGCTCCATCCGAGAGGTCGTCGACGCCGATGGTCCCCTCGTGATCTCGAACGAGATCTGGCGGCCAGGTCCCGCAGGCCAGGCGCTCGCGGGTTCGCCGCTCACCGACTCGTCGCGCGGGGCGCTCGGAGAAGCGGGCTACACGCCCGGCCGTCAGGCCGGAGCCTCCCGATGGTGACAGCTGCTCTCTTCGGCGTGCTCGGCGCCGCCGTGGGCTTCGGCGTGCTGCTCGTCGCCCGCGGCGTTCGACTGGACCATCGCCTCCTCCCGGTCCGCTCCCTCGGAACTGCCTGGACCACACCGCGCGAGCTAGGAATCGCCGCCGCCGTCGGTCTCGTCGCTTTCGTCGTGACACGCTGGCCGATGTCGTTCTTGCTCGGTGCCGCGGCCTTCCTCGGCCTCCAAGCCCTCGGGCCGGCACGGGCGCGCCACACGGTCGCGCGACTCGAGGCCATCGCGGCGTGGACCGAGATGCTCCGCGACACCCTGGCAGGAGCATCCGGCCTGACTCAGGCGCTCCTCGCGACGGGACCAACCGCTCCCACGCCGATCGCTGCGTCCGTGCAGGCCCTGTCGAGCAAGCTTGCCGCAGGGGTCCCGCTCGAGACCTCACTTCGCGAGCTCGCCGCCGACATCGGAGACCCCGCTGCCGACATGGTCGTGGCCGCCCTCGTCATGGCGAGTCGCGAGCGGGCTCAGCGTCTCGGCGACCTCCTCGGAGCGCTCGCGAGCTCCATCCGCGACGAAGTGGCGATGCGCCTCGGGATCGAAGCCGAACGCGCCTCCGCCCGGAGTGCCGTGCGGATGATCACGGGCTTCTCGCTCGCGTTCTTCGGCTTCATGTCGGTGTTCGCTCGCAGCTATCTCGCGCCCTACGCCAGCGCGACCGGTCAGCTCGCGCTCGCCGCGGTGGGAGTGCTCTTCGGGCTCGGGCTCTGGATCATGGCGATCATGATCCGACCGAAGCCGATGCCGCGCCTCGTGCTGGCTGAGTCCGCCGTCGACCCGATCGGCGAGGCGGCGGCGTGACCACCTCGCTTCCTGCCGTCCTCGGTGCCCTCGTGGGCTGCGGCCTGCTGCTCGTCACCGTCGGCTTCTCCGGACGGCGGCGAAGCCTCACCGAGCTCGTATCTCGCTACGACGTGACACAGCCGACGGTCCCTGAGCCGGAGGGTCCGGCCGCGCGACGACCCGTCCTCCAGCGGGCCGGACGATCCCTCGATCTTCTCGCACGACGCGTCGGTCGACCGCTCGTGCGGGACGAGGACCTCGCCATCCTCGAGCGCGACGCATCCATCCAGTTCGCCGGCCTCGGGCTCGCAGCCGTCGGACTCGGCGCAGGCGCCGCCCTCACCGCTTCGGCCGCGCGCGCTCTCGGGATCCATCTGCCGCTCGAGGCCGCCCCCGCCGGCATCGTTCTCGGCGGCCTGCTCGGGGCCCTCCTCGTGTCGACCGACCTCCGGCGCGCTGCAGCGCGAGAGCGAGACGCTCTAGTACAGGCCCTCGGATGCTGGCTCGAGCTCGTCGCTCTCGCTCAAGCGGGAGGAATGGGGATGGAGAGTGCACTCCAGGTGAGCTCGCTCGTGTCGGACGACCCTTGCTTCGTGCGGTTACGCACGGTTCTCGGACATGCACAGGTCGCAGCCACGACGCCCTGGGAAGGGCTCGGGCGCCTCGGCGCGACCCTCGGCGTGCGCCAGCTCGAGGAGCTCGCGGCCACGCTCGAGCTGGCCGGCACCGAAGGAGCCCGCGTGCGGACCACCCTCACGGCCAAGGCGGCATCACTGCGCCAGCACCAGATGGCAGCTGCCCAGGCCGAGGCTCGTGCGGTGACAGAGCGACTGTTCCTCCCGTCCATCGTGCTCATGCTCGCCTTCATGGTCTTCCTCATGTATCCGGCCGGCGTGCGGCTCGCCCACGTCTTCTGAGGGCCCGGCACGCGTCTTGCGCGCGAGCGCCATCCGTCACAGCGACACCGAAAGAGGCTTTCCGATGCTCGACTACCAGCTGATCGTCTTCCTCGTGACCACGTTCAACGCCCGGATCGCCGAGTCCCGCCTCGACCCCGAACGCGGCGACGTCGCCGAGAAGATCGTCATCGTGGGCATCTTCGTGGCCCTCGCCATCGCCGTCGGAGCCCTCATCACGACGGCCGTGACGGGTGATGCAACGAAGATCGCGAAGACGATCTCCAATGCGAACGGCTGAACTGCTCCCTCGGCTCCGACCGGCCCGCGACGGCGGGTCGGTCGCCGCCGAGACGGTGCTCGTGCTGCCGGCACTCATGCTCCTCATGGTCGTGGGGATGCAGTTCGCCGTCTTCGGCCTCGCCAGCCACGCCGCCGCTCTGGCGGCGCAGGAGGGCGGAGCCGTCGCGCGCGCGGCGGGAGGCGGGACGGCGATGGGCCGGCGCACCGCGCTGCACGACATCACCGAGATAGCCGCCGGTGTTCTCGTCCGGCCACGCGTCACGTTCGTCACCGGACCCGATGGCGAAGTGGAGCTGCAGCTCAGCGCCCGCGTCCCGACGCTCGTGCCGGGACTCCATCTCTCGGTCGAGGCTACGAGCACCGGCCCCGCACAGGCGTTCCGACCGGGATGACGCGGCGCGACGGCGGGTCGGCGTCCGCCGAGCTCGTGATCGTGACTCCTCTCTTCCTCGCGTGGCTGGCCGCCTTCCTCACCGGATCGGAGGTCTTGCTCGCGCGCCAGCAGATCGGCGAGGCAGCGCGGACCGGAGTCGAGGCGGCATCGAGCGCCCCCACGCCCCGAGCAGCGGTCGTGGACGCGCGAGCGACCGTCGACAGCGAGCTCGCGCACTCCGTCCCTTCCTGCGGCTCACCCGTGGTGACGGTCGGCGTCGGCGACTTCGTCCCCGGAGGGTTCGTGACGGTCCTCGTCTCCTGCACGATGAACGTGCCAGGCGTACCGCTCGTCACCACTTCGAGCGCCACGACCGTCTCCGCGCGAGCAGTCGCGCCGATCGAGCAGTACCGCGTGGTCGGGCCGTGAACGGCGCACTCGCGACGCAACGAGCACCGGCGACCCGAGCGCCCGACCGCGGCTCCGTCGCCGTGTTCGCACTCCTCGTCTGCCTCGCGCTCACGGCCCTGCTGGGTCTCGTCGCGGAAGGCGGCGCAGTCCTGAGCGCGCGCGAGCAGGCGATGGCTGCCGCCGAGCAGGCGGCGCGCACCGGCGCAGCACAGCTGTCGGCGGCGACCTTGCACGCCGGCGGCATCATCGATGCCGCGCCGGCCTGTGTGAAGACCGCCGAGGCTGCGCTGGCCGAGCTCGGCGTCCGCGGGACCGCCACGGCTGCCGGCGATGAAGTGACAGTCACGGTGACGCCGTTTCATGTGAGCACTCCCCTGCTCGCGCTCGTGGGTTTCACGTCGATGACGGTGAGCGCCCGAGCTTCTGCCGTCGCCATCGGTGCTTGACGGGAGGTTCGGCAGCAGTGCTCACGTCCCGCCGCGTCGGCGCGATCCTGTACGCCGTCCTGCTCGTCGTCCTCTGGCGGGTGCTCCCGCCCCGGGCGTCGCTCGCCTCACTCATCGGCATCGCGCGGCGGCCGGGCCATCTCGCAAGCCAAGGTGCCGTTCTCGGCTGCCTTGGGTGCACGGCCTGGCTCAGTCTCGTGCTGGCGGGCTCGCACCTCGTCCGTTTCAGGTCGGTTGCAAGGCGATCCGCGAGTGGCTCCCACGCGCTCGCTCGTGTCAGAATGACGCGCGCGACTCTCGGCGGGGCGGAATCAGATTGTGGCGGTGCATCTCGTCGGTGGTCCGACCGGTTTACTGCGACGCATCTCGACCACCCACAGAGAGACCACATGCCTGAGCCATCGGACAGTGCGAGAGACGAGCCACCCGCTGATCCGCCCGCGCCGAGCCTCCTCGCGACCGCAGCGCTGCTGGCAGCGAGACGCCGCTGGAGCCAGTCGCGCGATGCCGACCCAGCGGCTTCAGCCGGCAATACGGGCAGCAGTGCCGGCGGTCTCGACCGGCGACTGGCACTGATCGCGCCGCGCCGGCAGTCGCGCCCGGCGATGCCGGCCGTGCACCTCGAGGATCCCGAGTGGTCCCGTGCGGTGCTCGGTCTCCTGTCGGTCGCGGCACCTACCCGCCACAAGGCCGTCGCACTGCTCCTTCATGCCGACCGGGTCGACATCGAGTTCGCCGGCGCAGTGCGCGTAGCTGCACCTCCACTCGAAGCGCGTTCGAGGACCGGGTGGTCGCTCCCGCGCCAGAGCGGGGCACTGGCGGACCTGCCGAGCACCCCCACGATCGTGACAGCGAGCCGGAGAGCCGCGCTCGTGACCGCCTACAGCGATCCGAGCTGCCGTTGCCTGGTCGACCTCGTCGGCTGCGGGACGGTCGCTCTCGACGGCCCCCCGGTGGCGGTCGGCGCAACGCTGTCGGATGTCGTCATCGAGCTCGCGACCCGGAGGTGGTGCGATCTCGACGAGCTCGTCGTGGTCGGGTTCGGCTCCGAGATCGCGGGCCTGGAACGGGCACTGTGCATCCCCGACATCGATACCGCAACCCGGTGGCTCCTCGCCTGCGCCGACGACCCCGCGCTCGCCGCGAGGGCGCGCTGCTTGGTCGTGGCCCCGCCCATCGGCCGGAAGTCGGCCGAGAACCTGCATCCTCTGCGGTCGCTCGTGGAGCTCGTGCACGTGCTCCCGGCGACGGGTCTCATCTGCTGCGATCCCACGCTGTCCTCCGTCCGGACCCTGTGGCGCCTTTCGGCACATCGCGAGACGCTCGACATCTCGTGGCGCCGCCGCCAGGGCACCGTGTTGCGACTGCGCCCTGAGGACGCGCGGGCCGAGGACGGCACCCGCGCCGAGGCGTCGGGTGAGGAGCCCGTCGTCGACGGAGAGGCCCTCGAAGTGGACTGGGGCTTCGACGGCGAGGAGGACGAGCTCACCGAGAGCGCCGCCACCCCCGTCGATCCGGAAGAGGGATCTCGCATTGAGCCGGCGGTGATCGTCCGAGTGCTCGGCCCGGTCGACGTCGTGAACGCGGCCATGTCGCTCGACCGCAAGCCACGGGTGACCGAGCTCGTCGTGTACCTGGCACTGCATCGCGACGGCTGTTCGGGTGAGGCGATCGCCAATGCGGTCTGGGCGGAACGCCGCGTCCCGCCACAGACGCTCGCGAACCGGCTCTCCGAAGCGCGGCAAGCCTTCGGTGAGACGGACCTCGGGCTCCCGCGACTGCGGCGCGTGTCCGGGCGTCATGTCCTCACGCCCGACGTGACGACCGACTGGGCAGAGTTCGAGCGCCTGACTCGTCCCGGCAGCGGCGCGGCGGAGTGGACCGCCGCCCTCGAGCTCGTGCGGGGACGCCCGTTCGAGGGGCTGACCGAGAGCGGTTGGGCGCTGCTCGAGGGCTTCCTTCCGGCGATGGAGGGCCGCATCGTCGACACCGCCTGCAGGCTTGCAGCCCACAGCCTGGAGGAGGGGAACGCCTCCCACGCAGAGTGGGCCATCCGTCGTGGTCTCGCGGCAGCTCCGTGGGATGAACGCCTGTATCGCCGCCTCATGGTGATCAGCCACGCCACCGGCAACCGGGGAGGGATCGACTCAGCTCTCCGCTCCTTTGCTCACGTCCTCGACTGGGCCGGCAACCCTCTCGAAGTCGTGCATCCCGAGACGGTCCAGCTCTACCGGCAACTCATCGTGGACCGGGCGCTCGATCGGTAACCTCCCCCGCCATGGGACTACTCGACGGCAAGCGGCTGCTCGTTACCGGTGTGCTCACCGATGACTCGCTGGCCTTCGGCGTCGCGAGGCTGGCACAGGAAGAAGGCGCCGAGATCCTCCTCACCAGCGCGGGCCGGGCGCTGGGGCTGACGAAGCGGACCGCTCGCCGTCTTCCTGCCGAACCCGAGGTGCTCGAGCTCGACGTCACCGCGCACGAGCACGCCTCACAGGTGGCCGCGCACATCGAGTCGACATGGGGCCACCTGGACGGTCTCGTCCACTCGATCGGGTTCGCTCCGGACGCCTGCCTCGGCAAGGGGATCCTGCAAGCCGGCTGGCCCGACGTATCGACTGCGCTCGAGATCTCGGCGTATTCGTTGAAGCTGCTCGCGGATGCCTTCGCGCCACTGCTCGAGCGGGCCGAGGCCGGCGGGTCCGTCGTCGGGCTGGACTTCGACGCCACCGTCGCCTGGCCCGGCTACGACTGGATGGGCGTGGCGAAGGCGGCGCTCGAGTCCCTCGCCCGCTATCTCGCCCGCGACCTCGGTCCTCGCGGGATCCGGGTCAACCTCGTGGCGGCCGGTCCGGTGCGGACGATGGCGGCGAGGTCGATCCCGGGTTTCTCGAAGTTCGAGGACGTCTGGGACGATCGCGCGCCGCTCGGCTGGGACGTGAACGACTCCTCGTCTGTCGCGCGCGCCGTCGTGGCGCTGCTCTCGGACTGGTTCCCGAAGACGACGGGAGAGATCGTGCACGTGGACGGCGGGTTCCACGCCACCGGCGCCTGAATCGGGCATCGCGGGCGTCCCGGGCGCCTCGGGCGCGCCACGGGTCGGAGTAGGGTGAAGCGCGCCGGCGGCGTGGCCGAGTGGTTTAGGCAAGGGCCTGCAAAGCCCTGTACAGCGGTTCGATTCCGCTCGCCGCCTCGAGTTCAGACATTGCGAAGCGCGCTCACCCTGGCGTCGGCTCGGCGGACGTCGCTGCGGCCGAGGTCTCCCTCTCGCCCCGTACCGCGTACAGGACGCCGCCGCACACGAGGAGCGCGCCGACGATCTGCAACAAGCTCGGGCGCTGTGACAGGACCGCGGCTGCGAGCACGAGTGCGGCTGCCGGCTGGAACAGCAGCAGCAGGGACGCCACGGCCGCCGGGAGCCGAGCGAGAGACCAGGTGATGAACAGCCACCCCACCGTCTGGCTCACAAGGGCGAGGCACAGCAACCACCCGAAAGAGCCGAGGCTCAGTCCGAACGGCATCTCGCCCACGGCGAGGCCGAGCAAAAGCGAAGCTGCAGCGGCCCCGAAGGTCGCCTCGGCGAGGGGCGCTGCCACATGTGTCGCATCGCTCGCGCTCCGGCGCAGCACGAGGATGAAGCCGGCATACGACACCGACGTCCCGAGCCCGTACAGGATCCCCGCGACCGGGTGGTATCCGGACCCGGAGTGGGAGACGAGGCCCGCGACGAGAACCACACCGACCATGACCACCGGCAGCGTCACGAGGAACCGTGCACCG
>JAJYGM010000366.1 GCA_021785095.1 Actinomycetes bacterium | reverse complement strand
ACGTGCTACAAGGCCTTCGACCGGCGTGTGATCGACGGCATGACGATCGAGTCCGACCGATTCGAGTTCGAGCCCGAGATCACCGCCAAGGTCCTGCGTCGCGGCTACCGCATCTACGAAGTGCCGATCAGCTACGCAGGCCGGGAGCCCGAAGAGGGGAAGAAGATCACGTGGCGAGATGGTTTCAGCGCGTTGCGCGCGCTCGTCAAGTTCCGCTTCACCCGGTTGTGAGCGTCTCCGGCGCGCCGTCGGAGAGCACCCGGACGACCCGGTCGTGAGCGTCCCGGGTGCGCCTGCGACCGGCGCCGGGCCCGTCGCGGCGGTCGACTGCGGCACGAACTCGACGCGCCTCCTCGTCCTCGGCGACGGCCGCCAGCTCGTCCGGCTGATGCGGATCACGCGGCTGGGCCAGGGGGTGGACTCGGCCGGCGTCCTCGATGCCGCCGCGATCGCCCGCACCCTCGCCGTCCTCCAGGAGTACCGAGGGGTGCTCGACCGCCACGGGGTGCGGGCGGTCCGGATGGCGGCCACGTCCGCGGTGCGCGACGCGGCCAACGGGGCGGAGTTCCTCGACGCCGCCAGCCACGTCATCGGCGTCCCGGCCGAGCTCCTGAGCGGGGAGGAGGAGGGGCGCCTCGCGTTCGCAGGCGCGACCTCGGACCTTCCCCCGAGCGACGGGGTCCGCGTCGTGGTGGACATCGGGGGAGGGTCGACCGAGCTCATCGCCGGCACCGGGCGCGCGATCGGCGTGGTGTCGCTCGACGTCGGCTGCGTCCGTCTGACCGAGCGGTTCTTCCACCACGATCCTCCGTTGCCAGCGGAGCTGGCGGCGTGCGACGAGCTCGTCGCCGCCGAGCTCGACCGTGCGGCGCGCACGCTCCCCGCCCTCGAAGGCGGCGGGCTCGCGGCCTGCCTCGTCGGCCTCGCGGGCACCGTCTCGACGCTGTCGATGCTCGACCAGGGGCTTCACGAGTACGACTGGGGCAGGGTCCACCACTCCGTGCTCGAGCTCGCCGGAGTGGAGCGCTGGTGCGCGACCCTGATCGCAGAGCCGTCGTCGTCACGGGCGCGACGTCCGGGGATGGCGGAAGGCAGGGAGGACGTCATCGCCGCCGGTGTCCTGGTGCTCCGAGAGGTGATGCGGCGGTTCGGGTTCTCCCGGTGCCTGGTGTCGGAGACCGACATCCTCGACGGCCTGGCTGCCAGCCTGCTCGGCGCTCCGGGGTCAGCGCGCTGACAGCGGCTCCGCCTCGTGCGCCGCCACCGGCGCCGGTGGCCCCGCCGGTCCCGCCGCCGAGTCCGGGGATCGTCCCTTGCGCCGCCGGCGCTGTCGCAGCGCCAGCGCCCAACCTGCGACGATCGCTGCGACGCTGGCGAGGAAGGCCGCGAGCCCGCCGTCTTCGTGAGGCGGCGTGAACGAGAACGTGACGACGCTCGGGCCGGCAGGCAGCGCGACCTCCTGGAAGAGGTGGTCGCGCGTCCGCACGGGCGCCTGGCGGCTCCCCACGGTCGCCGTCCATCCCTTCATCGAGAGCTCCCGTCGCAACAGCTCGGCGGGGCGGCGGCAGTCTGCCACGACCCGGTCGAGGCTCTCGTGCGACAGGCTGCAGGGGGCCGGGCCCGATGCGGACGGTGTCGCCCCGGAGATCACCGAGAAGTAGTGAGAGGGATGGGGCGTCACGTACACGTCGGCGTTGGCGTCCGCGTAGACGAGTTTCAGGCCAAGTGACCGGCTCGTCGCCGCGGGGATCCTGCCTGGCGACGCCACGATGGCGCGGACGTCGATCTGCTCGTAGGCGGCGAAATTCTTGACGAGCTCCTGCAGAGGGGTGGGTCCTGTCGAACGCAGGAGCGTGTCGCCGGTGAAGATGTTCGGGAGCACGTTCGTGTCGAGACGGCTCGTGATGTAGGACGTGTAGCTCTTCGGCATGGGGAGGTCGTTCACGTCCACTTCCCCGATGCCGAAGTAGCTCCCGTAATTCGGCGTGAAGGGACCGAGCGTGTAGAAGCGGCCCAGCCCGGTGTGCGCGCGAACTGCGTCGACGAGACCCATGTCCACGCGTGCGCTGCGCGGCGCGGAGAACTCGGGGCCGACGAACATCACGAGCGCGTCGACGACGATCAGACCCACGATCACGCCGGTGCGCAGGCGGCCTCGGAGCGCGACGGCCGCGACCGCCACCAGGAGCATGACGCCGAACCCCCACACCACCGACGCCACGGCGAAATGGCTGGCACTGGTCGAGCTGAGCTCGTTGGCGAGCCCGCGGCCCATGTCGAGCAGGACCAGCGCGACGGCGACGGCGGCGGTCAGCGATGCCAGCACGTACCACCTCGGCACCGCCTTGCGCCGGAGGTCGTCGACGGCGAGCGCCGCGAGCACGACCGCGGCGAGCGCGACGGAGGGCGGGAGATAGCGATATGCGGCGACCTGGTTCATGAGCGGCAGCAGGTCGAAGAGCCGGTGGAGCGGGCCGATGTCGTAGATGCGGCCCAGCGCGAGGACGATCCACGCGGCGAGCGCGACGCGCAGCGGGCGGAGACGTCGATCGTAGAGGGCGACGAGGCCGAGGAGCAGGAGGGTCGTCGTGAGGTAGCCGCCGACGTTGGCCCAGAAGTCCCGCAGGAGACCCGTCGGGTCGTTCGCGGTGTAGCCGAAGATCGGTCCGAAGACGTAGGGGAAGAACAAGGCCGCCGCGGAGGGACGGTCCAACGCGACGGCGTCGAACCCGATCCCGTGCCTGCCGAGGTAGGCGGAGGGCAGGTAGTCGACGAACGCGATGACGAGCGGCGCGGCGAGCGCGACGCCCGCGACTGCGCCGGCGGCGAGCTTCCGCAGGTAGGCGAGGATCTGTGCACGGGTCAGCCCCACGCAGCGGACGAGCGCCCACACGAGCGCGAAGATGCCGTCGAGGTAGGCGACCTCGGGAAAGCCCGCGTACACCGAGAGCGCCAGCGCGAGGGCCACGAGCCACCAGCGCCCTGCCTTCTGCTCGGCCGCGGCCACGCGTGCCTGCTCGGCCGCGAAGACGAGGAGCGGCAGGAGCGCGATCGGGTTCACGGCAGCGTGCCGGAACCACGCGAAGGCGCCGTCCAGCGCGAAGGCGCAGCCTGCGCCTGCTGCGATCCACCGCGAGACGTCCAGGCGCACGATCACGCCGTAGGCCGCCGCGCCGGACGCCGCCTCGAGCAGCATGTGGAACGGCAGCTGACCGCCGAAGAGCACCAGGAAGAGGTTGGGCGGGAAGAACGCGGCGGACTGCATCTCGCCGGCGAGCGGCGCGCCGAGGCCCTCGTAGGGGTTCCACCACGGAAGCTTCCCGTGGACCAGGTCGAGCATGGCGAGGTGCCCGAGCGACTGCGCGGTCGTGCCGCTGTTCGGGTCGATCGTCGACTGACCGCCGACGATCCCTGCGGTGTGGATGATGCCGAGGCCGCTCGTCCAGTAGAGCGGGTTCGGGTCGAAGACGCCGAGGAGGAACAGCAGGTTCGCCACGACGACGACGGCGACGACGAGCGCGACGGGTCCGAGCCAGCTCGCCGAGGCCGCGCGGCCCAGCGCGCCCGCAGCCCGCGACGCGGCCCGGGGATGCCTCGAACCCCCCGCGACCGCCTGCACGGCCGACGACCCTAGGCGAGCACGGACCGAAGAGTCGCCATCTTCGGCGGGGCGCTCGCGGGTAACCTCCCGGGGTGGCCGGTGATCCGTCGAACGAGCGTGCCGCGCCCGGGTCCAGGTCCAGGACCCCTCCAGCGTCGGACTTCGACGAGGCGTACTTCCACTCCCGTTGCGGGCCGCGGCCCTATCGGAAGGGCGAAGCCTCCTGGGAGACGTTCTTCGCCCGGGTCGCCGACGACGTGGTCCGCAGCTTCTCGCCCAAGACCGTTTTCGACGCAGGGTGCGGGGTGGGCTTCCTCGTCGAGGCGCTGTGGGACCGGGGAGTCGAGGCGCACGGCCGTGACATCTCGGAGTTCGCGATCTCGAAGGTTCGGCGCGAGACCGCCGCGTACTGCCAGGTCGGCTCGGTGACCGACCCGATCGACGGCACCTACGACCTCGTGGTGTGCCTCGACGTCCTGGAGCATCTCGACGCGGACGGGGCAGACCGTGCCATCGAGCAGCTCACCGCCGCCTCGGACCGTGTCCTTTTCTCGTCCACTGCGAAGGACGTCGGAGAGCCGACGCACCGGACCGTCCGACCGGCGATCTACTGGCTGCGGCGGTTCGCCCGCCGCGGCTTCGTGCCGGTCCTCGGCTACGACGCGACCTACGTGAGCCCGCAGGCACTCCTGTTCGAGCGCGCCGGGACGCCGAGCCAAGACGATGTGCTCGTCGGCGCGGCGGAGCTCGTCGCATTGCGGCTCGCGCAGGCCGACGGAGGGAGGCGACCCCCCGCGCTCGGCTCCAGCGCGGCAGGCGTCGTGGACCGTGAGCTCGAGCTGCGCTTCGGCGGCCTCGTCCGCTCGCTCGAGGCGTACCAGCGGGAGGCGGAGGCGGCCCGCGCGGAGCTCCGGGCCCTCGAGGCGACGCGGGTGATGCGCTACACGAGAGGAGCTCGCCGCGTCTACGGGAAGCTGCGTGCCCTCTCCGCGCGCGATCAGGTGCAGGTGCAGGTGCAGGTGGACAGCGTCGCGCCGAAGGCGACGCGCGATCCGACGTACGAGCTGTGGATAGCGCAGTTCGACGAGATGGACGACGGCCGCCGGCGCGCGCTCGGTGACCGGCTCGCCCGGCTGCCCTCGCGGCCGCTCGTCTCGATCGTCATGCCCGTCTACGACACCCCGGAGCGCTACCTGCGAGAGGCGCTCGACTCGGTGCTCGCCCAGGTGTACGACAACTGGGAGCTCTGCGCCGTCGACGACTGCTCGACGGCGGCCTGGGTGCCCAAGATCCTCGAGGACTACGCCGCAGCCGACGAGCGCATCCGCGTGGCGCGACGCGAGACCAACGGGCACATCTCTGCCGCGTCCAACACCGCCCTCGAGATGGCCCGGGGCGAGTGGGTCGTCCTCCTCGACCACGACGACACGCTGAGCCCGCAAGCCCTCGCATTGGGCGTCCTCGCCCTGGCGGACCGGCCGGACGCGGGGCTCCTCTACAGCGACGAGGACAAGATCGACGAGGGGAACCGTTCGGTCCCCTTCTTCAAGCCTGACTTCGACCCGCTGCTCCTCCTCGCGCAGAACTACCTCTGCCACATGACGATGGCGAGGGCAGACCTCGTGCGGAAGGTGGGCGGCTTTCGCGAAGGGCTCGAGGGCAGCCAGGACTGGGACCTCGTGCTCCGCGTCAGCGAGCGCCTCTCCGCCGACCAGATCGTCCACGTGCCCCACGTCCTCTACCACTGGCGCATGCACGCGGGCTCGACGTCCTCGGCGCGGGCGGCCAAGCCGTACGCGACGCGTGCGGGGGCGAGAGCCGTGACGGACCACCTCTCACGCGTCGGTGCGCCCGGCGCGGTGACCGTGAACGAGGTGACCGGCATCGTGCGAGTGAAGTGGCAGCTTCCCTCCCGCCCGCCGAAGGTGAGCGTCATCATCCCGACGCGTGACGGCGAGTTCCTGAACCGCTGCCTGGCGAGCCTCTACGCGACCACCGACTACCCCGACTACGAGGTGGTCATCGTCGACAACGGGAGCGAGACGGACACGGTGAAGGACCTCTTCTGCGACTACGGCTCCGTGGCGAAGGTCCTTCACGACGACCGGCCGTTCAACTTCTCTGCGCTGAACAACGGCGCCGTCGCCCACTGCACGGGTGAGGTCCTCTGCTTCCTCAACGACGACTGCGAGATCGTCTCGAGCAGCTGGCTCGCAGAGCTCGTCTCCCAGGTCCTCCAGCCCGGCGTCGGCGCGGTGGGGGCCAAGCTCTTGTACCCCGACGGACGTGTCCAGCACGCGGGCGTCGTGCTCGGCCTGGGCGGCATCGCGGGTCATGCCGAGCGGCTCGCTGACCGGCTCTCCCACGGACATTTCGGCTGGCTCCAGACCGCACGCTCGCTCTCGGCGGTCACCGCCGCGTGCATGGTGGTGCGCCGCGACGTCTTCGAGAGGCTCGGCGGCTTCGACGAGATCAACCTGAGCGTCGCCTTCAACGACGTGGACTTCTGCCTGCGGCTCCGTGAGGCGGGCTGGCGGGTGGTCTGGGCGCCGAACGCCGTGCTCGTGCACCGGGAGTCCGTGAGCCGCGGCCACGACCCCGACGTGCGCCCCGACGCCTTCGGCGAGGAGGTGGCCTACATGGAGCGGCGCTGGAGCCAGGTCCTGCGGGCGGACCCCGCCTACAACCCGAACCTCACCCTCGAGAGCTGGGACTTCTCGCTCGCGTTCCCCCCTCGCGCGCTGTGGTGGGCCGAATGACCTGAGGGCGTCGTTCCGCTGGGGCCGTGGTGGTGGAGGGCCCGGAGGCGGACGGGCGAGACGGGACGTTCAGCGCGGGGCGCCGTCCGCCGGGGCGGCCAGACCGAGCGCCCCGGCGAGCCTCGCCACGACGGCGTGGGGGTCGCCGTACCAACGGTCGGCCACCTCCCGGCCGAAGGACGCGAGCGCCGTCCGGGTGGCGGGGTCGTCGAGCGCTTCCGCGCAGGAGAGGAGATCCGCGGTGGAGGTGAACCGCATGCCGCCCGCGGCGCTCGCCAGCCTGTCCGCCGCAGAGCCGCCTGGCACGACGATGGGCACGCCGAGCCGGAGCGCCTCGACGCACTCCCGCGCGTACACGTCGCCGGGCAGGAGGTCCACGACGCCTTTGGACTGCGCCATGAGGATCCACAGGTCCATGCGCGTGTGCACGTCGAACTGCGCCACGCACGAGCGAGACCGCCACGCGCGCGCCACCCCCCCTTCGACCACGACGACGTGCTGGCGGGCAAAGCGTGCGAGCAGCCAGCGGGTGCGATGCGATGGGGTCGGTGTGGCCGGCACGCCGGGGCGGTCGCCGAGGACGAGCAGGTAGTCCGCTATCCCCCCGAGTCCGTAGTGGCGGCGGCTGCGCGCGTCGGGATGCACGCGTGCGTACAGACCCACGTGGTGCACGGCGGGCGCGGTTCCGGCCCCGCCGTCGGCTCCGTCGAGGCCGACGTCCAGCACCCCGTCGACCGTGAACCGGGCGCCGCCGACCGCGAGCACCGGCGCTCCCGCGGCGAGCGACCCAGCTGAGCGCACCAGCTCGCCGTCGCCGCGTCGCCCCGCCTCGACGACGACGGCTTCGTAGCGCACCCGCGGTGCGCGCGCCCCGCCGATCGGGGTCACGTCGAACGCGCCGTCCGCGAAGCTCGCGCCGTCGCCCGGCACGAAGACGTCGACCGGCGCCAGCCTGGACAGTGCGCCGGCGATGCTCCTCACGGCCTCGGCGATCTCGCTGTGCGGCGCCTCGACCCAAGAGGGGCTGAGCACGGCGATGCGGGGCTCGTTCACGCCGGATCCAGCCCCACGGGGGGTCCCGGCGGGGCCGGCGGCGTCTTCGGCTTCATGACTGCTCGTCGCGCACGCGGTCGTCGAGGCCGCCGAGCGCGACCTGGACCCGAACCAGTTCCTCGCTCGTGCGGTCCAGCACCTCTTGGAGGAGCAGCTCGAGATTCCCCACGCGTGCCGTCACCTCGTCGACCCTCGCCGCGACGGCGTCCACCGCGCGGATGAGGTCCCCGATGAGCCCGCGGTCCGCTGCGGCGTCGGCACGCGCTGCAGCCACGACGCGGGCGCGTACCTTCGCCCGCACGCCGGCACCCCCACCGCCCGGTCCGTCGCCTGCGTCGGCCGCGCCGGGCGGCGCGCCCTGCCCGGCGCCGGCGAGCTGCGCCCACCTGAGGTGCAAGGTGGCGACCACTTCGGCGTCGTGCAGCGCCGGCGGCAGCGGCAGGGGATCGGCACGACGCGAGAACAGCCGGGGCGCCAGCGTGACGG
>JAJYGM010000361.1 GCA_021785095.1 Actinomycetes bacterium | reverse complement strand
AGCCCGATCGCAGCTCGATGAGATGCATCGCCTCTCGTGCGTTCATCTGCATCACGTAGCGGAGCCTGAACGCGAGCGCGACCGCGTACTGCGCCTGTTCGGGGAACGGCTCTGCGAGTGCATCGCGCAACGAAGCGGAGCGCTCGATCACCTCTGCGAACGCGGGGGCCTCCCCCGCGTCGACCACGAGCTCGGGGAGGTCGTAGCCGAGATCGGTCGAAAGTGGCTGCCATTCGATCGTGAGGATCCGGTGTCGTTGGAGGTCCCGGAACGCGCCGTAGTCGGTCACCAGCTCGAAGCGGTAGCCAGTGCGCTCGAAGGCGCGGCCGGGGCGGTGCCGGCGGTTCTTCCGCTCTCCGACGTAGGCGGCGAACAGGGCGCGCCGGTCCTCGGCCGAAAGGGCGCGGACCCGTGCGAGCGCCTCGCACTCCGAGACGTCACCGCAGGGGAAGCAGATGGCGGCGAGGACCTTCTCCTCGCCCTCGGGATCGAAGTCGAGAAGCCGCACCTCGGGTCCCGCAGCGACGGCGACGCCCGCGTCGGGGTCGGCTCCCCCAGGCTCTCGTGGGACGGCCGCCGGCCACAACCGCTCGACGGCTCGTGCGGTGTCCTGGCGGGTGGCCGCGAGGTACGCCGTCCACTCCCCCCCTCGCTCGGGAAGATCGACCCGCTGGAGGAAGGAGGGGATGACCTTGCGGAGCTCGGTCAGCATCATCGCCCCGTACGCACGCACCTCGAGGAGCGGATGGGCGGCCATCCGGAGCAGCAGCTGCTCGTAGGCCTGGCCGTCGCCGTAGATGCCGACGTTCGAGAGCGACGCGGCGGGCAGGAGCCCGCGTGCCGCGTCGAGCGCTTTCGCCTTCACGGCCTGGCGGTGGACGAAGTCCGAGTCGCCGGGCTGTCGGGGGTAGCGGGTGCCCAGCCAGGCGACGAGGCGCTGCAGGAGCGAGCCGTAGCTGTCGAACATGCGGTCCATGTCGCCCACGTAGCGCGCGCCGAGCGCGGACTCGAGGATCTCCGCCGGCCGGTGGTAGCGGTAGTGACCGCTCGGGAGGCGCTGGTCGTACGCGATGTAGCGCGTCGACTGCTCGAGGTACGACATCAACCGCCCGCGCTCGAGCACCTTGGTGAGGACGTTCGAGGCCTGCTCGCAGGCGAGGTGGACGCCGCCGAGCTGGGCGACGGAGTCGTCGCCGTACTCGAGGAACACGCGTTCGTAGAGGTGCTCGGCGCGCCGCAGCCCGACGGTCGCGTCGATCGTCGTGTCGCCCGAGACGTCGAGCTCGCCCACGAACTCGTCGAGGAAGAGGCGCCGCAGGCTCTTGGCGGAGCGCGAGTAGCGGGCGAACAGGGCCCCCTTCACGACCTCCGGGAGGTTGACCAACGCGAAGACGGGAAGGTCGAGGTTGGTCACGTAGCGGCGGAGCACGGCCCGCTCCTCGGGCGTGAACTCCTCGGGGACGTAGGGCGCCATGGCCCGGCCAAGGCTATGCCCCGTCCGTTCTGAGGTGGCGGACCTCAGTCCTCTGGGTCCGGGGCGCTTCCTGCGGCGACGACGTCGCGCCGCAGAAGGCGCGTCGCAGCGCTGGCGGCGGCCGAGGTGGACGGGTCGGCCGCGACGACGGCCACCTGTCCGACCAGGTCGACCAGCTGCTTGACCGTCCGGACGAAGTCGCCGGGGGCGATCTCCCCGGCGTCCTTCGAGGCGACCTCGAGCACGGTGCCGAAGGAGGCGCCGCGAGCCCAGGAGCCGACCGCGCCGGCGAGCCCGTGCTCTGGCCGGCGCGTCCGAGGGACGAGGTGGACCTCCTCCACCCCCCGGATGCGCTCGGCGAGGCGGTCGAGCGCGGCGAGCCGGGCGGCGATGTCCCGGCGCCGCCCCTCCCCCAGCCGGTCGCCGCCGCCCTTTCCCCGCTGCGGCCGGTGCGAGGCCTCACGGGCACCCCTGCGCCGCCCGTGAGCCGCCGTGCCCGGCGGGCGCCGGGCACGGCGCGGCTCGAAGACGAGCGACGAGAGGACCCCGGCGAGCACGGCCGGCTCCGCGCCGTTCAGGACCTCCTCGGCGAGGGCCTCGGCGACGAGGAGGTCGCACTCGTGGTACACGCGCGCGAGCCGGGCGCCGCGGGCCGTGAGGCTCCAGTCGTCCACGTAGCCGAGCTCCTCCAAGACCGCGAGGCGACGGCCGAGATGGTCGACCAGCACGTCTCGCCGCAGCGGCGCGCCGGCCTGCCACTGCGCGAACGAGCGCCGCAGCACCGACAAGGCGGTGGGGCGGTCGAACCGACGGACGAGATTGACGGCGAGGTTGTAGGTCGGCCGGAACGCCGAGCGGAGGTCCGGCGGCGGAGCGAGCGCGATCCGCGCCATCTCGGCGGCCGGGGTGTCCAAGGACCACAGCACGACCGCATGGCCCACCTCGTCGAGGCCGCGTCGCCCCGCGCGCCCGGTGAGCTGCGCGTACTCGCCCGAGGTGAGAGGAGCGCGGCCTGCGCTGCCGTACTTGTCGAACCGCTCGATGGCGACGGTGCGCGCGGGCATGTTGATGCCGAGCGACAGGGTCTCGGTCGCGAACACCACCTGCAGGAGGCCTGCGGCGAAGCACTCCTCCACCGTCTCGCGGAACGCGGGGACGAGGCCCGCGTGATGTGCCGCGACGCCTGAGGTGAGCCCCTCGAGCCACTGCGGATAGCCGAGGACGTCGAGCGCGTCGTCGCTCAGGTCCTTCACGTGCGCCTCTGCGACGCGGCGGATCTCGGACCGCTGGTGATGGTCCGTGAGGCGCATCCCCTCGCGCAGGCACTGCCCGACGGCGTCGTCGCACGCGGCGCGGCTGAAGATGAACACGATCGCCGGGAGGAGCTCGCCGTCTTCCAGCACCTCCACGAGCTCGGTGCGCCGTGGCGGGCGGAACGGGAGACGCGGGCCTTGCCGCTCCCCGCCGTGCCAGCGCCCCACGGGCTCGACGCGCGCGATCCGCCGGGCCGCCTGGTCGAGGCGGAGGGCCTCGCCTCCGGGCCTCCCGTCGGCGAGGAGGGGCAAGAGCTCGGTCCCGGTCGCCCCTCCTCTCTCGGAGCGCCGGCGGTGCACGGCCACGTGGTGGTGGAGGACGACCGGCCGGCGCCGCTCCACGACGACGGTCGTCGGGCCGCGCACGGACGTGAGCCAGTCGCCGAGCTCGGCCGCGTTGGACACGGTGGCGGACAGGCAGACGAAGGTCACCGTCGGCGGGCTCAGCACCAGGACCTCCTCCCACACGCCGCCGCGGTAGGGGTCCTGGAGGTAGTGGACCTCGTCGAGCACCACGGTGCGGAGGCCGAGGAGCAGGTCCGAGCCTGCGAGCAGCATGTTGCGGAGAACCTCGGTGGTCATGACCACGACCGGCGCATCGGGCCGGAGCGACGTGTCGCCCGTCAGGAGCCCGACGCGCGGGCTCCCGTGCGCGGCGGAGAGCTCCGCGTGCTTCTGGTTCGAGAGTGCCTTGAGCGGGGTCGTGTAGAAGGCCTTGCCGCCGCTTGCGAGCGCCTGGTCGACCGCGTACGCCGCGACGAGGGTCTTGCCGGATCCGGTCGGAGCGGAGACCAGGACCGAGCGCCCCTCGTCGAGCGCGCCGAACGCCTCGAGCTGGAAGGGGTCCGGCTGGAAGCGGAGCCTGCGAAGGAAGCGGGCACGCCGGCGCTGGGCCGGGGTCACCTGCGCCGCCGGGGCCTCGAGGGCCGGGGTCACCTGCGCCGGTCCGTCCACGGAGCGCGCGCTCAACGGCGGAGGAGCTTGCCCACGCCGGCGGACGCGAAATAGAAGAACGTGAGCGGGACGGCCAGCGCGATCATCGAGAAGGGGTCCGAGCTCGGCGTGAAGAAGGCGGAGGCGAGGGTGATCCCGATCACCCACCACCGCCAGTGCCGCAGCAGGGTCGCGGGCTTCAGCACGCGCGCCAGCTGCAACGCGACGAGCAGGACCGGGAACTCGAAGGTGATCCCGAAGAGCACCATGAGCAGCAGGACCAGCGTGAAGTATGTGTTCGGGTTCAGCAGGGGTCGGATCCTCGGGCCTCCCACGTGGACGAGCCATCCGAGCGTGTGCGGGAGCACCACGTAGACGACCGCGCAGCCGAACAGGAAGAGGAGGACCGACGCGATGACGAAGGGCACCGCGTACCGCTTCTCGGTAGGGCGGAGCCCCGGCGTGATGAACCGCCACAGCTCCCACAGCACGACCGGCGACGCGAGGACAGCGCCTCCGAACGCTGCGAGCTTCACGCGCAGGCTGAGCGCGTCGAGGGGGGCGGTGACGTAGAAGCTGCAGCTGCGCGTCGCGACGATCTCGCAGTAGGGATGGCGCAGCAGCGAGAACTCCCAGTTGTAGAGGAAGACCGACACGCAGGTGAGGACCACGAAGGCGCCGACCGCGACGAGGAGCCGGCGGCGCAGCTCCCCGAAATGCTCCCCGATCGTCATCGCGTCGGGGTGCGCCCGCGTTCGTCGCCACGCCGACACGCGTTCTGACAGCGGCATCGCCATCGGCTAGTTCATGTTCGGGTCGTCGGCATCGAGGCCCGCCGGCGGACGGACCCGTGCGGCGCGGTTGGCCCCCTCCCCCACGGGCGCGCCGGCGCCCCGGCCTGCGTCCTGGCTCGCCGCGAGCGGGTCGGGGTCCCCCGGCGGGGTGCCCGAGCGGTCCGCCAGCTGGCTCAGCAGGCTGATCGGCGAGCGTGCCATGCGCACGATCTCCTGGCTGCTCGGGAGGTCCGGCATCGTCTGGCGGAGCTCGCGGTCGATCTGGCCGTGCAGGTCGCGGAGCTTCCGCCAGCCCGCGCCGAGCTGGCGGGCGACCTCGGGGATCCGCTTCGGACCGAGGAGGATCACCACGACGACGAGGACGATGAGCAGCTTTGTCGGGCTGAGGTCCAGCACGCGCGCCCGATCCTACAGGCGCCGCCTCGTCAGAAGAACCTGAGCTGCGAGGGCGGCCACAGGATGAGGAACACCTTCCCGACGACGTAGGACGCCTTCACCGGACCCCAAGTACGGCTGTCGCAGGAGTTGACGCGGTTGTCTCCCATGACGAAGTAGTCGCCCTTCGGCACCTTGCGCGGGTGTGTCATCGTCGTGAACGTCTGCGTGCCCTTCGGCAGCCAGGGCTCGCTCTGGAGCTTCCCTGTGACGTAGACCTTGCCGCCGTGCGCCGAGACCGTCTGGCCCGGGAGGCCGATCACGCGCTTCACCAGGTCCGGGACCGGGGGGCCCCCGCAGTGCTCGGCGGGCGGGCGCTTGAACACGATGATGTCCCCCGGCTCGATCGCGCCGTAGATCTTGCTCACGACGATCCGGTCACCCGCCTTGAGCGTCGGCCACATCGATGTCGAGGGGACGAAGTAGGTCTGCGCGACGAAGGTGCGCACCCCGAAGGCCACCCCGACCGCGACGAGGACGATGACGACCCACTCGACGATCCAGCGACGCGTGCGGCGTCGTCGAGGCGGTGCGCCGTCTGCGGCGTCGGGCCCTTCACCGACGGGCGGCCCGCCGACGTGCGAGGCGCGGTCGGCCCCGTCGGGAGAGGCGCCGTCGGCCCCGTCGGGAGAGGCGCGGTCGGCCGGGAAGACCAGCGAGGGTTCGGCGACGAAGTCCGGGGATCCGGGTGCGGGCGCGGCGCGCGTCGGGGGTTCCTGGCTCACGGGCTACCGAGGCTACAGGGTGCCCCGAAGAGGGTGAAGTCGGCCCCGTCGGGGACGGCGCCGCCGCAGCCGGAGGCAGCCCGGCGATCGGTGCGCGCGGCGCCCCACGCACGCGCATCACAGTGACGCGATCAGACGCTCCACCCGATCGTCGTGCGAGCGGAACGGGTCCTTCAGCAGCACCGTTCTCTGCGCCTGGTCGTTCAGCTTGAGGTGGACCCAGTCGACGGTGAAGTCGCGCCGGCGCTCCTTCGCTCGACGCACGAAGGCGCCTCGCAACCGCGCTCTCGTCGTCTGCGGGGGCTCGGTCATCGCCGCCGCGATGTCGGCGTCCGCGCAGGTGCGGTCCACCTGGTCGCGGGCCTGGAGCTTGTAGAAGAGCCCCCTGCTGCGGTCCACGTCGTGGTACATGAGGTCGACGAGCGCGGCCTTCGGGTGGGAGAGCGGGAGGCCGTGCCGGCGGCGGACCTGGTCGATGAGGCGGAACTTCGCGACCCAGTCGCACTCCCGCCACAAGGAGAGCGGGTCGGACTCGAGGCCCTTCAGGCAGTGCTGCCACATCTCGAGGGCCCGCTCCTCTTCGGGGCCGAGGCCGTGGCGGTCCCGGAACCGCAGCGCCCGCTCCAGGTACTCCATCTGGATGTCGAGCGCCCGCATCTCCCGGCCGTTGGCCAGCCGGACCCTGCGCTCGCAGGTGATGTCGTGGCTGATCTCGCGGATGGCCCGGATCGGGTTCTCGAGCGTGAGGTCGCGCAGCACCGTGCCGGTGTCCTCCAGCATCGCGAGCAGGATGCTCGTCGCGCCGATCTTGAGGAACGTCGCGTACTCGCTCATGTTCGAGTCGCCGACGATGACGTGCAAGCGGCGGTAGCGCTCGGCGTCGGCGTGGGGCTCGTCGCGGGTGTTGATGATGGGGCGGCTGCGCGTGGTGGCGGACGACACTCCCTCCCAGATGTGCTCCGCCCGCTGGCTGATGCAGTAGACCGCGCCGCGCGCCGTCTGGAGGACCTTGCCCGCCCCCGCGTAGATCTGCCGGCTCACGAGGAAGGGGATGAGCACCTCGGTGTACCGGTTGAAGTCGTCGTTGCGCTCCGTGAGGTAGTTCTCGTGGCAGCCGTAGGAGTTGCCGGCGGAATCGGTGTTGTTCTTGAAGAGGTAGACGTCGCCGCGGATCCCCTCCTCGCGCAGCCGGGCCTGCGCGCCGGCCACGAGCTGGGAGAGGATCCACTCCCCGGCCTTGTCGTGCACCACGAGTTCACCGACGCGGTCGCACTCGGGCGTCGCGTACTCCGGGTGGCTGCCGACGTCGAGGTACAGGCGCGCCCCGTTCTCCAGGAAGACGTTCGACGAGCGGCCCCAGCTCACCACGCGGCGGAAGAGGTAGCGGGCCACCTCGTCCGGGCTGAGCCGTCGCTGGCCGCGCAGGGTGAAGGTCACCCCGTACTCGTTCTCGAGCCCGAAGATCCGTCGCTCCACGCAGCCACGGTAGTGCCGGGCAACCCGGCCCAAGGCGCATGCGGCGGCTGCGCTGCGTCCCGGTCGTGGGCGGCGTCAGCCCGGCGGCTGCGCTGCGTCCCGGTCGTGGGCGGCGTCCCCCCCGGTGCCGCCGCCCGCCGACCGGGTGGTGCGACCGCTGCGGGTCGCCCGTGACGTCTGGGAAGCGTCCGCCGGCGCAGCGGAGCTCCCAGAGAGGATCTCGGTGAGCTCGCCGTCGGTGACCCTGCGGAAGGTGCGCCGGCCGTTCGCCCGGCTGAGGACCGCCACCTCGAGGTCGCCAGGGCCGAGGGTCCGCTCCGGCCCGGCGAGCGCCCGGACTGCCGCGCGGACGGCCTCGGCGCGGTCGCGGTCGCCGCGCCAGTCGGCGCCGACCCGCTCGGAGATGGTCTCCGCGTCGCCTCCCAGCACCGCATAGCGGTCCTCGTCGGTGATCGTGCCCTCGTAGGCGATGTGGTAGAGCTGGTCGGGCTTGCCGTTCGTCCCGAGCTCGGCGACGAGGATCTCCACCTCGAGCGGCTTCATCTCGTGGGTGAAGACGTTCCCCAGGTACTGGGCGTACAGGTTGGCGAGGGAGCGCGCGTCGACGTCCTCGCGGCTGAAGGCGAAGCCCTTCGTGTCCGCGTGCCGCACGCCGGCCACGCGCAGCTGGTCGTACTCGTTGTACTTGCCGACGCCGGCGAACGCGATGCGGTCGTAGATCTCGCTGATCTTGTGGAGCGAGCGCGAGGGGTTCTCGGCCACGATGAGCACC
>JAJYGM010000549.1 GCA_021785095.1 Actinomycetes bacterium | reverse complement strand
AGTGCTCGCACATGGTGGCCGTAGCTCAGTTGGTTAGAGCGCCAGGTTGTGGCCCTGGAGGTCGGGGGTTCAAGTCCCCTCGGTCACCCCGACTCCGCGGAGCCGGCGCGCGCTGCGCTGGGTAGGCTCCCCGCTGGCGCCTCTAGCTCAACGGCAGAGCAACGGACTCTTAATCCGCAGGTTCTGGGTTCGAATCCCAGGGGGCGCACCGAGGCTTCGACCGGGCCGGTCGTTCGCTGCAGCTCGTTCCACGCTTCGGGCCCCGTCGGTGAAGCGCGCGGAGCGCACACGTGACGCTGTCCCCCAGACCAGAGCACCCCAACGAGATCCCGATGGTGCCGGGGGCGTCGGACCGGAATGAGGAGGAACAGGCTCGGTCGGCGCGCTGGCCCGTAACCCGGCGGGAGAGTGCCCTCCGACGCGGCGCCGCTCGAGGTAAGGCACCGGGTCGAGCAACAGGAGCCAGGGCCGCCGCCGGGTCGGCCTCGAAGCGCCAGCTCGGCCATACGGTCGGGCCAGAGGCTCGGGAACGGGCAAGCGGAGCCCGCCCCACCGCCGGGGCCGCCCTCCGGTGACGCAGAGCCGGACCAGAGACGCGAGGCTGGGCCTGTCGGGCAAGAGCTGGTGAGGACGAGAGAGGAGACGGTCACCGGTGGACCACCAAGAGACGCTCGCACCGACCGCCGGCCCGGCTGCTGCCACGGCCACAGCCAGCCAGTTGCGATTCGAACCGCCCGGTCGCGTCGTCATGATCGGCGCCGGACAGCTCGCCCGCATGAGCCACCAGGCAGCGGTCGACTACGGGCTCGACTTCCACGTGCTGGCCGGGGCTCCCGACGAGCCGGCGGCAGCCGCTGGCGCACCCTTCACGCTCGGTGACCACGCCTCCTTCGACGATCTCCTCCGTGCGGCTAGCCAAGGGGATGTCGTCACCTTCGACCACGAGCTGGTCCCCCAGGACCTCCTCCGTCGCCTGGAGGCGGCGGGGCACAGCGTGCGCCCCGGTGCGGACGCACTCGCCTTCGCCCAGGACAAGCTGCACAGCCGCCACCAGCTCGCAGCGCTCGCATCCCCCCGGGTGCCCCTTCCCGCCTTCACGGCCGTCCGCCGGCTTGCCGATGTCGACGCCTTTGCCGCGGACCACGGTTGGCCGCTCGTGCTCAAGGCACGCGGCGGCGGCTACGACGGCCGGGGTGTCCACCTGCTGACATCTCGACGCGCCGCAGAGGCGATCCTCGGCGACCCCGAGGGGAGCGCCGAGCCCTCGTGGGTCCTGGAGGAGCACCTCGACCTCGCGGCCGAGCTCGCCGTGGTCGTCGCCCGGCGTCCCTCGGGCGAGACTGCGACCTACCCCCCGATCGAGACGCGCCAGGAGAACGGGATGTGCCACGAGCTCGTGATGCCGGCGCGGCTGCCCGAGGCCGTTGCGAGCGAAGCGGTCCGCCTCGCGGAGTCGATCGCCGTCCACATCGGCGCAACCGGCCTGTGCGCCGTCGAGCTCTTCTGGACCACCGACGGCCGGCTGCTCCTCAACGAGCTCGCGCTCCGGCCGCACAACTCGGGCCACGCCACCATCGAGGGCTGCGCCACCTCCCAGTTCCACCAGCACCTACGGGCCGTGCTGGACTGGCCGCTCGGCTCGACGGCGCTCGTCCGTCCCGCCGCCATGGTCAACGTCGTCGGCGGCGCCGGCCCGTCGGAGCTCGCCAGCAGGCTGCCCCGAGCGCTCGCCGTGCCCGGCGCCCACGTCCACCTCTACGGAAAGGCCCCCCGGCCCGGGAGGAAGCTCGGGCACGTCACGGCACTCGGCTCGGACGCCGACGAGGCACTCGACACTGCAAGGGCAGCTGCATCCCTGCTCAGCGCCCCCTGACGCGACCGCCGGCCACCCTCGACTCTCGCCGTCCTCCAGGCGCGCGCCCCCTATCCCCCACCTGCCACCCCGACCCGCCATCCAGCCTCGCTCCCCCACGCCGACCAGCCACCGCCACCTCGGCGCCCGGCCGAACGGCAGCGGTGCCACCCTGCCCCACCAGCCCACCACGGCTAACATCCGGCGGGTGCATCCCTCCCGACGCCTGCCCGCCGGGCCGCCCCGAGTCGGTGTCGTGATGGGGAGCGACTCCGATCTCCAGGTCATGCATGCGGCAGCGGAGACACTCGACGAGCTCGGCATCCGACACGAGGTCCGCGTGGTCTCGGCCCACCGGACGCCGGACGACATGCTGGCCTACGGCCGGAGCGCCCGGGATCGCGGCCTCGAGGTGATCATCGCCGGCGCCGGCGGTGCCGCCCACCTGCCGGGGATGCTCGCAGCCACCACCACCCTCCCGGTGATCGGCGTCCCGATCCCACTTCGCTACCTGGACGGGCTCGACTCCCTGCTCTCGATCGTGCAGATGCCGAACGGGGTGCCCGTCGCCACCGTCGCGATCGGTGGCGCCCGCAACGCCGCCCTCCTCGCAGCCCGCATCCTCGCGCTCGGAGACCCCGCACTCGCAGCCGCCCTCACCGAGCTCTCCGGCACGATGGCGGCCACCTCACGAGCCAAGAACGAGCACCTCACCGTGCCGACGCCCGGCGCCAGCAAGACCGGCGAGCCCGGCTGACCGCCTGCCTGTCGGCCCCTACCAGCACCTTGGTCAGTCGATCCGCAGCTGGCGAGCGGACCTGTCCCGGCTGCCCGCCTCCGCTCCGCTTGCCGACCCTGTCCCGGCTGCCCCCCCTACCTGGTCAGTCGTAACTGGCCTCGACGGCCCACTGCCCTCGCTCCAGCACCAGCAGGTGCGCGCTCCCGTCCTCCAAGAGCACCTGGAGCCGGGCGACCCGACGACGCCCCGTTGCGTCCCACCACCGCTCGTCGACCGGCCAGGGACCCGCCCACCAGGTGATCGCTGCTGACTGGCCTGCCCCGAGCTTCCCGGTGTCAGACCGGCCTGCCCCGAGCTTCCCGGTGTCGGACCGCTCCGGCTGGATCCCGCCCACCTCAGGCTGCCCCGCCCCCGCCCCCGCTCCCGGCGGGGGACCCCCCCGTCGGAGGGTCGCAGGCTGCCCGCAGAGCTGTCCCCGGCCATCCACACCCACCGCTACGCCCTGGCTCCCGAGGAGCTCGACCGGGAGTGGGGTCGGGTGGACGAGCGCCGGCGAGGGAGGAGGGAGCTCGCCCGGCCAGGGCCGATTGGGGGGTTGCGCCGGCTCGCGCGGCTCCCCCCAGGGCACCAGGCGAACCTGTTCGGCAGGCCCCCTCCCGCCCGAGCGCACGGCCGTGCAGACCGCCTCCGGTCCGAGCATCCCCTGGACCCGAGCCAGTGCTCGCTCGGCACGGCGATCCGCCTCGGCGTCGCCTCCCCAGAGCCCGGGCTGGCGTCCTCCCGACCGCTCGAGCTCTTCTGCCGCGAGGCGGAGGAGGACGAGGCCCGCCGTCGGCGAGGCGGGGCCCGATCCTGTGAGCCAGCTCTCCAGCTGCCAGCGCACCCGCTCCACCAGTGGCTCCACCGAGAACGGACGATCGTGCCGCCAGCGCCGGACACATCGCTCGGCGTTGTCGGTCTCGACCTCGACCCGCACCCCCCGACAGGCGAGCCCGTGCTCGGACAGGCGACCGTACAGCTCGACGGCGAGCGAGCGCGCCACGAACGCCGCCCGGTCGACCTGGTCCACGGGAGGGTCCAGCTCGGTCCACACCTCCAGATCCGGCGGGATCGCCGCTGGAGCCAGGCCAGCTCGATCCTCACCACGAGCGAGGCGCCGGGCAGTCTCCCCGTCAGGGCCGAACCGTTCCCGTACCGCACGCTCGTCCAGTGCCGCCAGCTGGCCGAGCGTACGGATGCCGAGACGCTCGAGGACGTCGCAGAGCTCCGGGCGCTCGAGCGAGCGAACCGGGAGTGGGGCGAGGAAGCGAGCGGCTGCGCCCGGTGGGACGACCAGACTCCCCGGCCCGCCGTCCCCCGCCAGCTCGGCGTTCGCCACCGGCCCACCAACCCTCACCGAGCCGGCACCGCCCTTCACCGAGCCGGCACCGCCCTTCACCGAGCTACCAGCATCCCTCGCTGACTTGCCGTCCCCCGCCAGCGTGGCCGCCAGCCGAGCGGCGAACGGCCCTTCGGCCACGCCGATCCGCCACCAGGGTGGCTCCTCGATCCAACCCTGCCGTCGTCCGACGGCCCGGAGGATCTCACCGACCCGAACGACCAGCGCATGGTCCCCGCCGAAGTACCGGGACGGGCCTCTCGTGGCGAAGGCGGCGAGGCCGGGGTGGCTCACCTCGACCTCGGGGCAGATCTCCCCGAGCGCAGCGACCACCCGCTCGAAGGCAGCCAGCTCCATGGTCAGGTTGCGGCGGAGCAGCTGCGCGCCCGGACTGCGGCGTTGGGCCTCGCGCCGGCGCTGGCCCTCCGTCACCCCGTCCGCTCGCGCCGCAGCCGAGGCCGCGACGACCCGGTTCCCCACCAGCACGATGGCCGGGACTGCGGGGGCGACGCCAGCAACGGTCACCGCCCAGTCGGGACACCAGACGGTGAGGGTCCGCACCACAGCCCCATGCTATGCGAACACCTGTTCGACTGCATTCGGCCAGACGCTCGTTTGGTTCCACCCGAAACGTCGGGCGAGCTGCACTCCAGGCTCAGATGGGTTGCGATCGAGAGGTCGCGAGCGCTGCCACGAACGTCCGCACCCAGTCGGGCTCAGTGCGCGCGTAGTCGCGGAGGGCCCAGCCCATGGCCTTGCGGATGAAGAAGCCCCCGCCGGAGCCGGCGGGTGCGTCCTGGCTGACGCCCTCGTCACGGCCCGAACCGAGGGGACCGGGACACCGAGGTACGGCATGTCCGACTTCATGTAGTCCTGCATCCTCGGCGCGCGGACCGGTTCCGCGGCGCGCTGCAGGCCTGCCCGGACGGCCTCGACCAACCGGGCGCTTTCCTCCGCGGAAGCTGCTGACGATGGAGATGACGACCGCCGCACCTGCCGACTCCTCACGACCCAGCAATCGACGCGACGACTACGAGCAGGTGCTCTCCGACCACTCCCTGCTGCACTCACCCTCGGAGGGCAGCCGTGGTGATCACCGGAGTGCTCATCTCGCTCGCAGGCCCAGGCCGATCCCGAAACCGAAGAGAACGGCAGCCGTGATGCCGTCGATCAGGCGTCGGGCCGAGCGGCGGTCGACCCAGTGACGAAGGGACCGGGCGCCGAAGATGACCCCGCTGAACCAGACGATGCTCTCGCCGTCGTGGACGAGTGCGAGGAGGAGCCCGACCGCAAGGTGCGGCGCGTGGACGGGGATGAACTGGGGCAGGACTGCAACATAGAACGCACCGATCTTGGGGTTGAGGAGATTCGTGAGCAACCCGCGGCGCCACGACCGCCAAAGGGTCGGAGCAGCCGGTTTGCACGCGACGGTCCGAGCGGTACCGAGAGCGCTGCCACCCCGGGCAGCCGCGACCGCCAGTTTGAGACCGAGCCAGATCATGTAGCCCGCCCCGGCAAGGCGGAGGGCCGTGTAGGCGCTCGCGGAGGCGATCAGGAGACTCGACACGCCGACGGCCGCACCCGCTCCCCAGACCAGGAGGCCGGCGTCGACACCCAAGGCGGTGGCGAAGGCGTGCTTCTTCCCGTGAACGACCGCCGCCCGCAGGACCTGTGCAGTGTCCAGACCGGGGACAATCGTCAGCAGCCCCGCTACCAGAGCGAAGGACAGCACGGCCGTTGTCAGCGACATCCTGGCCCTGCGGCGTCGGTCACGCGGGGGGATCGGCACACGGCCGTCAGACGAGCGCTGCACACGGTCCGCGGACGAGCCCTGCGCACGACCAGGGGGCGGCCGGTCACACACGTTCCCCCAGCGAGACCGCCTCCCACACTCGCACCGTAACGCCCGCTCGAGACCGTCTCGGCGCCCTCGCTCCCGAGCACACGAGTCCCGGACCAGGCCCGGCCAGCTCGCGGTCGCCGGCCCTCGCGCGAGCCCGGCGGCACCCGGGCTCGCCGCTCCTGCAGAGGCCGAAGCGTCCGTCGGGCCCGCCCGGGCTCGAGCACGTCGGCCGGCAGCGACCTGCGGGCGGGGATCGCGCCAGCGTTCGACCAGACGGGGATCGTCGACCGGCCATCTACGTCGACCCGATCGGGCCGTAGCACCAACTGCCAGGGTTCTTCCGTGAGCCTCCGGCGGGGCGCTAGAGCGCGAGCGGGAAGTTCGCCAGCACCCCCGTCGAGACGAGGAACACGACCAGGGCGAGCCCGACCAGGGCCATCCGGAACTCGAGACGCTCGAGCTGCGTGCTCACCCCGACGAAGAACAGCACCGTTGCGGCCAGCACCGTGAGCAGGACGTAGTTGTCCGAGATCTGGTTGGCCCTCGTCGCCTCGTCGAAGCGCTTCGTTGCGGCAGCGAGGAGCTCGTTCGCCTTCGCGGAGTCGGCCCGCCGGTACTGCGGCAGCACGAACGGGGTCGCCGGCGCGGCCGGATTGTGGAGCGGATCGGTGGCCTTCCAGGCCTTGAATGCCGTGGCGAACTCGCCCCGGAACCGGGAGGCGAGGGCGTCCGCGACCGAGCGCTCGCCGAGCTCGGTGGCGTTGAGCCAGGCCGTGAAGACCGTCACGTCGGCGAGGGCTTCCTGGCCGGCGGTCGTCGAGGCCCGGATGGACTCGGTCCGGCTCGCAGACGCCTGGTTGAAGCGCGTCGCCTGCACGCCGCTCCACTTCGTGGCCTCGAACGCGCTCCACGCAGAGAGCACGGTCGCCGCCGCGAGCAGGATCGTCGAAACCAGCTCGACCACCCGCACCCGCCGGGACCGAGCCGCCGGGGGCCGTGCGCCCGGCCCTGCGTCGGTCTCGGGTGTCGCAGTCACCCTCGCGTGCCCCGATCCGAGCGGCGAGCCTTGGTGTTGCGGCCCGTGCAGTCTGGAAGAGGCGCGCTGCGTGGCACGCCGGTGCGAGGGGTCATGGCCTGAGTGTGCCAGATGCCACGGCCAATGCCGCGGATCCCACCTCGCCGGCACCACGGCCACGGTGGGATCCCACCTCGCCTGCACCAGGTCCGCCGTTGCGGATCCCACCTCGCCGGCACCACGGCCACCGCCGCCGGTGTCGACCGGGGGGGGCGCCTCCTCGCCACCTGGGCGACTCGGAAGCGCTGACGTAGGCTGAGGTCGGGCTTCGCGGGACGACCCCGCTCGGTGACCGCCACCGGGCGACGGAGAGGGAGGTGCTGGGGATGCACAGGCTGGTTGCGCTCTGGACGAAGCCGGAGGACGTCGAGGGGTTCGAGCAGGAGTACCACGAGGTGCACATGGCGCTCGTGCACCCACTGCCGGGCCTCGTCGGCGCCGTGAGCGCCCGGGCGAAGAACGGGCCGTACTACCGGATCGCCGACCTCTCCTTCGCCTCGATGGACGACTTCCAGTCCGCCATGGGCTCGGAGCAGGGCAAGGCGCTGCTCGCCGACGCCAACCGGCTGCAGGAGCGCTTCGGCGTGCGGCTCGACACGATGGTCGTCGAGGAGGACTGACCGCCGAGGGGCGGACCCGGCTGTCCGCCACGCCACGCGCCTACCGCCTCGGACGCGCCTGGGAGTCTGCGCGGCTCGTCGAGGGGCGGAGCCTTCCTCGAGGGGACGCCGGACGGCAGGCAACCCGCCCCCCTCCGACCACAGACGCCCTCTTCCGAGGCCGCGGCCCACCCGCCACGGCTCTGAGACGGCACATGACTGTGCAAGCCATCCCGTCCTCGGCGGGTTGACACGCGGCCAGGGCGAGATAGCATTCGTAGCGACTGCAGCAGCGAGAGCTCGACCCGAGGATCTCCGAGGGGGTGAGTACCGTGGTGCCGGAGAGGTTGCGACACCTGCTGATCATGGCCGGCGGCACGATCGCTGCCGGGGTAGGTGGGGCACTTCTCTTCGGCGCGCTCACGGCGGCACCGGCCTCGGCTGCTACACCCTCCGTACCTTCCAACAGCGTTTCGACCGCCCTTGCCGAGCCCGCGACGACGGTCTCGCAGACCACCACCGGCCTGACCAAGACGGTCTCGCAGACCACCACCGGCCTGACCAAGACGGTCTCGCAGACCACCACCGGCCTGACCAA
>JAJYGM010000512.1 GCA_021785095.1 Actinomycetes bacterium | reverse complement strand
CGGGCGCGAAGCAGACTTCCGGCCCGCCGGCGACGACACATTCGTCGGGTTGTCGGGGTACTACGCCGGCGAGACCCTGCACATCGTTCGCGACGAGGCCGGCCGGGTGAACGCCCTCGACATCGGGTCGTTCATCCTCACCCGAGCCCCCTACGACCCGTCCGCCCCGGTGCCGGGGGGCGTCAGCGGGCAGGGCTGGACAGGTTCAGCTCCAGAGCCGGCGCGACACGTGCCCCTCCCCCACCTGCGCCGGCGGGACTGACCGGAGGGCCCGGGGAGACCGGCTTCGGGACGAGCACGGCCGCGAGCGCCGACACGAGGGCGATCAAAGCAGAGATGCGGAACGCCAGCGTGTAGCCGGACGTCGCCGCCGCGAGCGGGCCGATGTGAGCCACCGTGCCCGCCATCCGAGACGTTGCCACCGTCGCCAGCGCCGCCAGGCCGACGGCGCCGCCGATCTGGCGGGACGTGTTCACGAGGCCTGACGCGAGGCCGGCCTCCTGTGGGAGCACGCCGGAGGTGGCGACGAACGCGAGAGGCGTGAAGCACAGGCCGAGCCCGAGCGCGATGAGGACGCTCGGGACGAAGAAGGCCGACCAGTAGCCGGTCGAGACACCGAGCTGGCCGAACCAGAGCAGTCCGCCGGCCGAGAACAGTGCACCGACGACGAGGATGGGCCTCGGTCCGAGCCGCACGAGCAGGCGGGACGACAGCTGGGCACCGAAGATGATCGCCAGCGTCTGGGGGATGAAGGCCAGTCCCGTGCCGATGGGCGTGTACCCGCGCACCTGCTGCAGGTAGAGCGACACGAAGAACCACATGGCGAAGAGTGCACCCGACAGCAGGAACATCGTCAGGTTCGAGCTCCAGATGGACCGGTGCCGGAACATGCGAAGCGGCATGAGCGGTGCCTTGGCGATCTTGGCCTCGAAGACGAGGAAAGCTGCCAGCAGCACCACGGCGCCACCGAGCGCTGCCACGGTCTCCCACGAGCCCCATCCGACGCTCGTGGAGCGGACGACACCGAGGACGAGGGAGCTGAGCCCGGCCGTCACGAGGACGGCCCCGGGCACGTCGGGGGGCGGTTGGTCGCCCACCGCTCGGCTTTCCTGCAGGTAGGCCCAACCGAGCAGCATGGCGGCGACGCCGATCGGGATGTTGATGAACAGGATCCAGCGCCACGACAGCTCCTCGGTCAGGACGCCGCCGAGCAGCGCCCCTGCTGCCCCGCCTGCGCCCGCCACAGCGCTCCAGATGCCCATCGCGCGCGAGCGCGCCCGCGGCTCGGTGAACGTCGTCGTGAGGATCGTCAGCGTTGTGGGTGAGAGGATCGCCCCGCCGACGCCCTGTGCAGCCCGGGCCGTGATGAGCCAGGCCTGGTCCTGGGCAAAGCCGCCGAGCAGGCTCGCCCCGGTGAACACGGCGAGACCGACGAGGAAGATACGACGGCGGCCGAGGAGGTCGGCAGTCCGGCCGCCGAGGAGCAGGAACCCGGCGAACGTCAAGGTGTAGGCGTTGAGCACCCACTGCAGCCCCGACTCCGAGAAGCCCAGGCTCGCCTTCATCGCCGGCAGCGCCACGTTGACGATCGAGACGTCCAACAGCACCATGAACTGAGCGACGCAGGCGAGGGTGAGGACGAGCCAGTCGGGCGCGTGGCGCGTCCCGACCTTCGTCACGGATGCGCCGGCAGCACGCGCGTCGGCTCCCTCGAGGTCCGTGGCCATTAATTGGCAGCAACGCAAGGGCTGCGACCGGCATTCCCGGGCTGCACGGTCAGTCGCCGAGCCGCTCGACGAGCCACGTCACGATCTGCTGCTCGAGGTAGGCGCGGTCCTCCGCCTTGCGAGGCAGGTGCCGCTCCGAAGGCAGGCACAGCAACTGGTAGGGCTTGCGCGCCTCGATCAGTCGGTTTGCCAGGCGGGCGGTGTGGCGGAAGTGCACGTTCTCGTCGATGAGGCCGTGCACGAGCAGGAGGTCGCCGCGGAGAGACGCGACGTGGGCGAAGACAGAGCTCGCGGTGTAGCCGGTCGGGTTCGTCTCCGGCGTGCCCATGTAGCGCTCGGTGTAGTGCGTGTCGTAGCCGTCCCAGTGCGTGACGGGAGCGCCCGCGACACCCGCGCGGAAGACACCTGGAGCCCGCATCAGGCACTGCAGCGTCATGTAGCCGCCGTAGCTCCAGCCGTAGACACCGACCCGCCGTGGGTCGGCAAGACCCCGCTCGACTGCCCACCGCACGGCCGCGACCTGGTCGGCCACCTCGACCTCCGACATCCGGTGGCGCAACGCCGCTTCGAAACGAAGGCCCCTCCTCGCACTCCCCCTGTTGTCCACGACGAGGACGGCGCAGCCGAGCCGCCGCAAGGCCTGTCGCCGGAGCGTCACCGTCGGCGACCAGTCGTTCACGACGAGCTGGGCGTGCGGGCCCCCGTAGAGGCTCACGACGAGCGGTGGAGGTGGTGACGCTTGTATGCCAGAACCGGGAGGGTCTGACACGTCCGGACCCTCGGGCGAGTAGTAGAGGCCGTGGAGGACGGTGCCGTCGTCGGCCTCGAGGGTGACGAGCTCTGGCGGCGTGAGGCCGAGCTCGTCGATCCGCGGATCGCGCCGGTCGGCCAGGACGGCGACCACGGTCGGCGACGAGCTGCCCGGTGCGAAGCGAAGAAGGCGGACCACCGGCGGGAGAGTGAGAGACGAGTGGGTGTCGACGACGAACCCGCCACTGCCCGAGACCGTGACCGTGTGCGAACCGTCCTCGCTCGTGAGACGGCAGACCTCACCGCCTGCGAGAGGCACCGCGTACAGGTGGCGCTCCGTCGGCCCGTCCTTCGTGCCGGTGAAGTAGGCGACACCCGCCTCCTCGTCCACGGCCTCGAGGCGGTCCACCTGCCAGTCGCCCCCGGTCAGCGTCCGCAACAGATCACCGCCGGCGGCCCGCACTTCGAGGTGACGGAAGCCGGACCGCTCCGAGCTCCAGAGCCACTCTCCCGCCGAGAGCTCCCGGAAGTCGTCGTGCAGGTTCACCCACGGCTCGACCACTTCGGTGTGGAGAACGGTCCGGACGCCGGTCGACGGGTCGAACGAACAGACCCGGAGCACCGTCTGATCCCGCGACTCGAGCTCTGCGAGGAGCGTGCCGTTGCGGGACCAGCAGACGCGGGCGAGATAGCCGTCGCCTTCCTCGACCCCGTCGCCGAGGTCCATCCAGACGGGTTCGCCACCGTCGGCGGACACCACTGCGAGGCGCACGTGACAGTTCGCCCTCCCGGCGAACGGGTACCGGTGGTCCTCCTGCGCCTCCGGCGGGAGGTCGTCACTTCCCTGGTGCACGATCCGGTAGACGGGCACGTGGCGCTCGTCCACTTCCTCGAAGGCCAAGAACCTCGAGTCCTTCGACCACCACAGCCCGTCCGCCCGATCCATCTCCTCCTGCGCGACGTACTCGGCGAGACCGTTCGTGACGCCCTCGGCCGCCGTCGTCGTCAGCCGGATTGGCGTCGAGCCGGCTCCCGCATCGCAGACGTACAGGTCCCCGCCGCGGACGAAAGCGAGCTTTTGACCGTCCGGGGACAGGCGTGGTGCCACGACCTCGCCGTCTGCTCCTGCTCCTGTTGCGAGGACGTGCTCGACCACGGGGCTCGCAACGTCCTGCGCAAGGCCGCGCACGAGCCTCACGCCATCGGGCAGGGGAACGAGCAGCGCGTCGGCGTCAGCGTCCTCGGCCCACACGGCCGAGGTGATGCCGAGCCCGACCTCGCGCGACCGTTCGCGGCGCAGGCGCTCCTCCAGGGTCAGTCCGGCCTCGTCGCGGGCGCCGCCATCGATCGCGATCTCGACCGGCTCGGGTGACTCAGCGGTGAGGTCGACCGCGAACAGCCGCCTGTCCAGCCCGCCTTCGGGGCTTTGGACATAGGTGAGCACCTTGCCACCCGGAGCAAAGGCGACCTGGACGGGGACTGCCATCCCGGGAAGCGGTAGGCGGGCGATCTCCTCGAACGGGATCGGCCTCCGGCCGACGGCGGGGCGCGGCGAGGAGGACGGCACGGGAGGATCAGTCACGACGGCCGACGCTACAGGCGGTGGTTCGCGACCGCCTCAGGTAGCCTCGGAGCCATGCGGTCGGTCACGGATCAGCTGGACTACACCGAGGCAGAGCTCCTCGCCGACCACGACATCACAGAGCCGCTCATGGCGAACGGCGTGCGCTGCCACGGCGGCTTCGACGCCGACGGCCGGTACTTCTCCCCACGGACGAAGAACCGCTGGCCGGCGATCCGCGCCTGGGAAGCCGAGCGGCAGGCGCAGTTCGGCACGCCGCTCCTCGACATCCCCCTCGAGACGTGGCCGGCGCCGTTCCCGAACGTCGAACAGTCGAAGTTCCTCTTACGGCGTGACGTCACCGGGCCGACAGTGGCCACGTTGACGAGGATCGGGATGGTGGAGGGTTTCGGAGGGATGTTGCGGCTGCTCCCGATCCCGGACTTCCCGCGGGCCTTTGCCGAGGACGTCTCGTCCACGGCGACCGCTCACATCGACCGGGGGCTGTTCGAGGCCCATGCCCGCGACGAGGCGGGGTACGGCGAACAAGCCGGGCACAAGGAGATGTGGTTCGTCTGCCGGGACATCGCGTTCGGCAACCCCGTGACCGAGGACGAGACCGCCCGGATGCTCGAGCGCATGGGCGTCGCCGGTCGGCCGAGGACAAAGGAGGAGATCGACAGGGCGCAAGCCGAGGCGTTCGCGAGCCGCCTCCTCCCCGACGGCGTCGACTACCGCCTCGAGGTCCTCGTGTCCCGCATGATCGGGCTTCTCCTCATCGAGATCTCCGCCTTCCACAGCTTCGCCTGGGCAGAGGACGTGCTCTCAGACGACGAGCTCGTCGCCGGTGAGGGCGAGGCTGCGCAGATCGTCCGGTACATCAGGGCTGACGAGTCGCCGCACGTGGCCTGGCTGCGAACCGCCCTGTCGGAGATGCGCGACCGCACGTGGGTCGGCGATGACGGCCGGCAGCACGCAGGGACGGAGATGATCGGGCGCTTGTGGGACCGTGCGGTGCACGAGTCACTCGGCGTGCGGCGCCAGGAGGCTCTCGCGGGGACCTGGCGCGAGCTCGAGTTCGAACTCGCCGGCCGGCCGGGCGCCGACGACCTGCTGGCGGAGATGATGAGCCTCGGCTCGGTCGTGCGGCACGAGGACGGGACCTTCACCCAAACCTGAGCCCCGGCGCTACCGGTCCAGGTTGGCGCTCAGGAGGATCTCCGGCTCGAGCCCGAGCTCGCGCACGGCGTCGGTCGCGATGGCGGTGATGGTGAGGGCCGCAGTGGCGGCCTCCGGCGAGACCACGGCAGCCCTTCCGTGCCGGGCCGGCCATCGTGTGAGCGCCATCGCTCTCGAGCCTACGGAGCCCGTCTCTTCGAGCCCAGGTCGCCGACGAGCGAGCGCGAAGTCTCGAGGTCCTCGTACGCGGCCGCGTAGCGCTCGATGGTGCGCAGGCAGATGTCGAGAGGTTGAAAGCTCCCGGCGCCGATGGTGTGGAGCCAGGTCGCGAGGCCGAACGCCGGCGCTGCCCGGTACCGCTCCCAGGCATCCGACCACGTCGGCGCCCCGGCACTCGGGTCGACGCCGGCTCTCGCGAGATCCTCGAGATAGCCCCGGAGCAGATCCTGCTCGTGACGCCTGCGATCCGGAGGATCGAGGCTGCCGGCGACGAAGTAGCCGACGTCGTGCGACCAGCTCCCCGTCCTCACGAGCTGCCAGTCGAGAAAGCCGGTGACGCCTCCGACCGCGTAGGTGTTCGCCGGATGGGCGTCGCCGTGCAGCACGGTCTGCGGTCCATGCGAAGCGAGGAGGGCGCTCCGGCGGAACTGGCGCTCGAGCTGCCGGACACCGGTCCCGGCCGGCATCTGCGCCACAGTCGTCCCGTCCTGCGCGTCGCGCAGACGGCGACAGCCCCGTGCAAGGCTGAGAGCCGACACCGGTGCCCAGCCTCCACCGAGCTGCCAGGGCCGGAGGAAGGCGAGCTCCTGTGGGAGCGGGCGATCCCAATAGCGGGCGTGCAGGCGCGCCAGGCCGGCGAGGCCGGACCGCACTCGGGCAACCGAGAGCGGCTCGGTGCCGCGGGCGATGGCGCCGCCTCTGTTCGCCACATCGTCCACCACCACCACCCATTCGAGGCGACGGCGGTCGAAGGCGCCGCCGTAGGGCCTCGGGTGCTCGAGCGGGAGGTCGACGTGAGCTCCTGCCAGGCGGGCCTCGGCCGACCACGCTCGAAGGGCGAGGAGCGCCAGCCGGTGGAGCCAACGGCCGTGCATCTTCACGAACACCGTCGGCGGGCCGGAAGGCGAGCCTGCGCCACCCTCCCGGTACGTGAGGCGGAGGAGTGCCCGGCGGTTCGTGCCCTCCTCGGACTCGACCACATCCACCTCTCCCACCTCGGCCCCCGGAGAGCGTCGTTGCATCACAGCGCTCAGCCACGCCGGCGTGAGGCCGGACAAGGTCGAAGGGACGGCCAACACGCTCCGGCGACGGTAGTCCACGCTCAGAGGCCCGCCCTGCCTCTTGCCGCCTGCCGGCGCTCAGGCGTCTCGCGTCGCCATCCGCCACACGCCGACGACCGACCACACGACGATCCACCCGACGATCACGCTGATCATCGCCCAGGTGGGCATGGGTGCGATGCCGAGCCCTCCGCCCCCGCCGAGGAGCACGTGGCGAGGTCCTCCGCCGCCTCCTCCCGCGACGCCGATCCGGCCGCCGGACAGCACGGCGGGCTTCAGCTGGTCCATCGCGACGCCGAAGAAGAGCCGCTGCCCGTTGATGAAGTACGGGATCGAAGCATGCGACATGATCGGCGTGATGATGATCTCGAGCACGATCAGCAACGTGACCACGACCGTCCGCTGCCCGAAGAGCGACCCGAGCCCGAGCCCGACGAGGAACCCGATCAGGATGTCCAGCTCGAGCCAGAGCCCGACCTTCGTCATCTCGCCCGCGGTCGGGTTGAACTGGGAGGTCTGGTTCGCCGAGTAGAGCGAGTAGATCGACGAGATGTGACGGTCGACGAACCGGTCGACGTTGTAGATCTGCCCCGGCCCGGTGAAGATGACCGCCCCCGTCGTGCCCGGATGGTCGACCAGGTACGTGCGGAGCTGCTGCTCGGAGAGGTTGGCGGTGATGGAGACCCCGTTCACGTTCACCGTCTTCGGATTCGGTGTTCCGGCGAAGGCGGTGACGAGGCAGAGCGAGGCGAACGCGACGGCGACGAGGGGCAGCAGGATTGCAAGCCCGGCTGGGATCCGCGCGAGGTAGAGGGCGACCCGCGACCGGCCCGTGATCACGAGGTGACGGAACATGCCGTCCGTCAGATCCGTCGACCCCGCCGTGGCGCCGATGGTGGCGGCGATGATGAAGCCGAAGGCAGACATCGGGTCGAGGAGGCTCGTGAACACACCCGGGCTCCCGGCCGGACCGTAGCTCTTCGGAGCGAAGGCGTGGAAGAGCAGGCGGAGACCGAGGACCAGCCAGGGCAGCCCGATCGTGAGGATGAGGGTGGTGATCATGAGACCCCGCCGCTTGCGCAGCTCGAGAAGCCTCGTCGTGACGAGCGACCGGGTCGGGATCCACGAACCGCGGTGGTCGCCTGGTGTGGGAAGGGAGGTGGCGGTGCCGCTCTGTCCGGGCTCGGCACCGTGGGCGAGGACGCCGGTGTCGGTGGCCGTCATGGCTGCGCCCCGAAGCGGCTCGTCACCGACAGGAACCAGTCCTCGAGGGACGAGTGCACCTCCTGCACGCCGTACACGGCGACGTCGTGCGTGACGAGGCGCCGTACGACCTCGGCGACGACATCGCGTGTGGCACCCTCGGGAAGGCGCACCGTCACCCGACCGTCGGCGGCCGTCGCATCGAGGCTCAGCCCGCTCTCGGCCGCGACCCGTGCCGCCGAGGCCGCGTCGGAACAGTCGATGACGAGCGCACGGCTCGACCGCCGAACGAGCTCGTCGATCGATCCCTGCCGGATCAGGCGCCCGCGGTCGACGATGCCGACGGCGTCACAGGTCCGCTCGACCTCGTCCAGCAGGTGCGACG